>JAVBPF010000031.1:0-42066 GCA_031549735.1 Oscillospiraceae bacterium | reverse complement strand
CGTCGATGACCGGGGAATCGGTGCCGCGCGGCGCGCACCCGGGCGAAACCGTGCTGTCGGGCTGTGTCAATCTGGAGGGCGTGCTGACCGTTCGTGTGACGCGCGTGTTCGGCGAATCGGCCGTCTCCAGGATCTTGGATCTGGTGCAAAACGCGTCGGAGCGCAAGGCCAAAACCGAGCAGTTCATCACCGTGTTTTCCAAAGTGTACACCCCGATCGTCGTGCTGTGCGCTGCGCTCATCGCCGTGGTACCGCCACTGTTTTTCGCCGGCGCCTGGGCCGATTGGCTGCACCGCGGCTTGGTGTTCCTGGTCATCTCCTGCCCCTGCGCGCTGGTCATTTCCATCCCGCTCGGTTTCTTCGGCGGCATCGGCGCGGCGTCGAAGCGCGGGATTCTGGTCAAGGGTTCCCAGTACTTAGAGGCGCTTTCGCAGGTGGATACCGTCGTCTTTGACAAAACCGGTACCCTCACCGCCGGCAGCTTTGTGGTGACACGCGTCCAAACGGCACAGGGGTTTTCGGAGGAAAGCGTGCTGGCGCTGGCGGCCGCGGCCGAACACTACTCCAACCACCCCATCGCGCAGTCCGTCCGTGCCCGCGCGGAAAACGGGGAACAGGCCGCTGCGCCGACCGATGTCCGGGAAGTGGCCGGGCAGGGTGTGGTGGCGCGGATCGGACAGCAAACCGTCGCCGCGGGCAATGAGAAGCTGATGCGCCGTGAGGGCGTGGCGTTCATTCCGGAAGCCGACGCCGGAACCAAGGTGTATGTGTCGGTCGACGGGCGATATGCCGGATGCCTTGTCATTGCCGATGAGATCCGGCCAGAGAGCGGTGAGGCCATCCGGCAGCTCAAACGGCTGGGCGTGCAAAAGACCGTCATGCTCACCGGAGACAGTGAGGACGTGGCCGAAGAGGTGGCCGGGAGGCTGGGCATCGACGAGGTACATGCCGATCTGCTCCCCGATCAAAAGGTCACCGAGCTGGAAAAAGTGCTGGACAGGCGGACCTCCAAAGGTAAGCTGTGTTATATAGGCGACGGTGTCAACGACGCGCCGGTGCTGGCCCGGGCCGACATCGGCGTGGCCATGGGCGGACTGGGCGCCGACGCGGCCATTGAAACGGCCGACGTGGTGCTGATGGGCAGCGATCCGGGCGCGTTGGCCGAAGCCATCCGCGTGGCGTGCAAAACCAAAGTCGTCGTCTGGCAGAACATCGTGTTGGCGCTGGCCATCAAGCTTTGCGTGCTGCTTCTGGGCGCAGCGGGACAAGCCAGCCTGTGGGAAGCCGTATTTGCCGACGTGGGCGTTTCGGTGCTGGCCATCCTCAACGCTATGCGTATGTTGCGCTACGGACGGCGGAAGAATATTTAATGACGGACACAAACGGGGCGGCACCGCATGGCCGCCCCGTTTTTCATCGGTTCGGAGACTGTGTGATAACCGGCAAAGCCCGGATGACAGCGTTTGCGCGGGACTGCCTGAGAGGAAAGCAGCCCCCGCGTCCCCAAATGCCTCTTTGGTGACTTTCTTGGCGTGAAGAAAGTCACGTCCTCCATCCCCCTCAGGGACAAGAAATTACATCAGTATGATGTATAGCCGCGCGAAAAAAATCCTATCATAACCCCCAAAACATTTGAAACAATTTTCCCGCCCTGTGTGTCAAAGAGGTGAAAGGAGGGGGAGGCCGATGAGATCAGAAGTGTCCGCCGCGCCGGATGTGGAGCGGATGGTGACTGAATATGGCGACTCGTTGCTGCGTATGGGATTTCTGTATCTGGGGGACATACACCTGGCGCAGGACGCACTGCAGGACACGCTCATCAAGGCGTTCAGCACGGCGTCCCGCTACGGGGGGCGCAGCAGCGAAAAGACCTGGTTGACCCGCATTATGATCAACACCTGCAAAAACTACCGGCGCTCCCGTTGGTGGCGCCAGACCGAGCTGTCCGACACCATGGCCGACATCCCGGTCGAGAAGCCCGAGCCGGAGGACGACCGGGTTTTGCGCGCCGTCATGGCGCTGCCCGACAAATACCGGGAGGTCATTCTGTTGCATTACTATCAGGAACTGAAAATCCGCGAGATGGCCGAAGCGCTCGGCTGTCCCGAGTCCACTGTGTCGGTGAGGCTCAAGAGGGCGAGGGAGCGGCTGAAAGCGGACTGGAAAGGAGACATGTTTGATGAATAGGTCTTTCAAGGAAACGGCGGATACCCGTCTGGCCGCGCTGACTGCCGATATTGATACCGCCGAATTGCTGCGGCAGGCCTCGGCTCAGAACGTCCGCTCGGGGCGGAACATACGCCGTCTGGCCGTGGCGCTGGCCGTGATGACATTGCTGGCCGCGCTGTCGGTTTCGGCGCTGGCGCTGACCGGTCAGGACAATGCGGAACAGGACAATCTGAATCTTTACATCCGATACCTCTCACCGGAGGAACTGGCCGTGTTTGACGCGCAGGCCGAAGAAAAGGGCGCGCAGGCGTATTTTGACGGGCTGCAATCCGACGATCCGTTTGAACAATACCTCTGCATCAACAAGCTGGTGGAATACTACAACGATGAGGATATTCGCACACAGGCCGTTGCGGCGCTGCAGCCTTTTATGAACCATTCGGAGAGCAAGCTGCGGGAGGCCGCCAAATTCTCGCTCTCGGTGCTGACGCAGACCTTTGACAGCCCCTATATCGTGACCCTGTACGACGACATCAAGGTGTTCACACTGTTTCACGACTACTCCGATTACGGCAGCCTCAATCAGATCTGGATGATCCGGGACGGCGAGCTGTCCCTTTGGCTGGCGTTCACCGCGCCGCAGATGTATATCACCGAGCTGAACCCGTCGCCCGACGGAAAAAAAATGGCCGTGTCGACCTGCTCCAACAAGAGCAAGTATCTGACCGTTTTTGATGTGGCCGAAGGCATGGTCAGTCCGGAGCTGGTGGACAGCGCCCGCATTCTGGTCGGAAAGGACAAAGACTACGACGTGTGGCAGCGCCCGGATTTCGAAAACTACTGCGAAATGGCGGATATCACCTGGCTGGACGCGGACACCATAAGCTTCCGGGCCGAGCTATCCTACAACAATATGGAAATTGTGGAGACGGTGCAGGTCGAGCACCGTTTCGCTGAAAAACGCATGACCTGGACGCCGGCGTGATGCCGTTGCATGATAAGTCCCCGGACGCGAAAGCGCCCGGGGACTTATCATGCAAGTTCTTATTTATCGTTGGGGACATCGGTGAACTCGGCGTCGACCACCTCGCCCGCGTCGGGCGTATCGTCGCTTCCGCCCGGCGCGGCGCCCATGTCGGGCGCTTCCGCGCCGTCCTGCGGCGGCGCCTGCGCATAGAGCTTCTCGCTGATGGCATAAAACGCCTTGGTCAGGGCCTCGGTTTTCTCTTTGATGTCGTCGGTGCTGTCGCCCTTCAGGCTTTCTTTCAGTGCTTCAATGGCATCCTTGACCGGCGCGGTATCCGAATCGCTGAGCTTATCGCCCATATCGGCCAGCGTCTTCTCAGACTGGTATACCATTTGCTCGGCGTGGTTACGCGTGTCGACCGCCTCACGGTTCTTCTTGTCCTCCTCGGCGAACTGCTCGGCGTCGCGTACGGCGCGGTCGATGTCGTCCGTGGACAGGTTGGAAGAGGCGGTGATGGTGATCTTCTGCTCCTTTTTGGTACCCAAATCCTTGGCCGAGACGTTGACGATGCCGTTGGCGTCGATGTCGAAAGTGACCTCAATCTGCGGCACGCCGCGCGGTGCGGGGGGAATGCCATCGAGGTGGAAGCGGCCCAGTGTCTTGTTGTGGGCGGCCATCTCGCGCTCACCCTGCAGCACGTGAACTTCAACCGATGTCTGACCGTCGGCGGCGGTGGAAAACACCTGACTCTTCTTGGTGGGGATGGTTGTGTTGCGGTCGATGAGGCGGGTGAATACGCTGCCCATGGTCTCAATGCCCAGCGACAGCGGGGTGACGTCGAGCAGCAGCAGGTCGTGTACGTCGCCGCCCAGCACACCAGCCTGAATGGCGGCGCCCATGGCCACGCACTCGTCGGGGTTGATGCCCTTGAACGGCTCCTTGCCGGTGAATTTGGCCACGGCCTCCTGTACGGCCGGAATGCGGGTCGAGCCGCCGACCAGCAGCACCTTGGCCAGCTCGGAGGGCTGCAAACCGGAATCCTTCATGGCCTGACGCAGCGGGCCCATGGTCTGCTCGACGAGATGGGCGGTCAGCTCGTTGAACTTGGCGCGGCTGAGCGTCATATCCAGATGCTTCGGCCCCGAGGCGTCGGCGGTGATGTAGGGCAGGTTGATGGACGTCGAGGTGACGCCCGAAAGCTCGATTTTGGCCTTCTCGGCGGCTTCCTTGAGGCGCTGTTCGGCCACCTTGTCGGCCAGCAGGTCAACGCCGTTGTCCTTCTTGAACTCGGCGGCCAGATATTTCATTACGCAGTCGTCGAAGTCGTCGCCGCCGAGGCGGTTGTTGCCGGCCGTGGAGAGAACCTCCAGAACGCCGTCGCCGATTTCGAGAACCGAGACGTCGAACGTGCCGCCGCCCAGGTCGTAGACGAGGATTTTCTGGTCGTGGTCTTTTTCCAGACCGTAGGCCAGCGCCGCCGCGGTGGGCTCGTTGATGATGCGCAACACCTCCAGACCGGCAATTTTACCGGCGTCCTTCGTGGCCTGACGTTGACTGTCGGTAAAGTAGGCGGGGACGGTAATGACGGCCTGTGTGACCTTGCCGCCCAGGTAGCTCTCGGCGTCGGCTTTGAGCTTTTGCAGAATCATGGCCGAAATTTCCTGCGGGGAATAATTCTTGTCGTCAATTTTGACCCGGCGGTCGGTGCCCATATCCCGTTTGATGGAGGAAATGGTGTGGTCGATGTTGGTGATGGCCTGACGTTTGGCCACCTGGCCCACCATACGCTCCCCGTTTTTTCCGAAGGCTACGACCGACGGCGTGGTGCGCGCGCCCTCCGCGTTGGCCAGAACGGTCGGCTCGCCGCCTTCCATCACGGCGACGCAGGAGTTGGTGGTGCCCAGGTCGATCCCGATGATTTTTGACATGATAGATCCTCCTCACAATATAGCAAGAGCAGAATGTTGTTTTATATGAAGTCGCGGTTGACGCGGCGTCATCGCAAGGGAAGCGCCGATTCAATCGGCATGGCGGCGCGGGATTCTCAGGAGAAAGCTCAGTTGGCCACTTTGACCGTGGCGTGCCGCACGACGCGGTCGCCCATGACAAAGCCCTCCAGAAAAACTTCAGCCACCGAGTTTTCGGGCAACGATTCGTCCTCAATGTGCAGGACGGCTTCGTGCAGAACGGGATCAAAGGGCTGTCCCAGAGACGGCACCAGGGTCACGCCCATTCTCTCCAGCGAGTCCAGCAAACCCTTCAGGATGAGCTCCACGCCCTGTTTGTAGGCCTCGTCGGTGGAGGGTGAGGCGACGGCGCGGGACAGATTGTCGTACATCGGCAGGAACTTGGCGATGGTCTCGGACTGCGCGTCGCCATAGAGCTGATCTTTCTCGCGCGCGGTTCGTTTGCGGTAGTTCTCGTACTCGGCGGCGAGGCGGGCATAACGATCCTTCCATTCATCCCGCTCCTTGGCGGCGGTGACGCATTCGGCGAAGAACTGTTCCAGCTCCTCCTGAGAGGGCATCTCTTCCGGGGCGGGTGAATTCGACGCGCTGTCCTCGGCCGGGGGTGCTTCGGGCATGTTCCTTTCAAGGGGCTCGGGCGAAGCCGTCGGCTCGGATACGGAAGAACCGGGCGGGCGGTTGTCCTTTTTCTTTTTCTCGGAAGCGCTCATATCATTCATCCTTTCCGGGAAGATCCTCGCCGGACGCGAGGAAGTCGCCCAGCCGTCCGGCAAAATAGCTCAATCGAGACGTGAGTTTGGCATAATCCATGCGGGTTGGGCCGATGATGCCGATGAGCCCCCTGATGCCGTCGCCGATGGGGTAGCTCGTGACCACCACACTGGCGTTTTGCAGCTGCTCGGCCACGTTCTCCGGCCCGATGATGAACTGCACGGCCGAGCTGGGACTGGGCGGCGCCAGACGAGCCAGCTCACGGCGGTCGGAGAGATACTCCAACAGGGAACGGGCTTTGGCGATGTCTCGGTACTCAGGGTGATCCAACAGGCGGGACTGTCCGGTCAGAATGGCTTCCCGCTCTTCGTGCTCGTCGCGCAGCTCGTGGAAGAACAGGCGGACGGCCGGCGAGTATTCGGCGGCGCCGGCAACATCGCGCTCCAGCTCACTCCACTCGCTCTCGGAGATGTCGAAGATGTTGCGGCGGACAAACGTATGATTGATATGCAGCGCCAACGCGCGCAGGATTTCATCGACGACTTCGGCCTTGTGCCGAACCACCTTGTTTTTGATCTCATGCGTGTCGGAGACCAACACGATCACGAACGTGTACAGTGCGGTGGCGAACAAATCGAGCCGCAGCAATCGAACCGCCTCGGAACGCAGCGCCAGCGCATAAGAGGGATACTGCGTGAGGGAGGACAGCAGGTCGCCGGCTTCCAGCAGCAGCCGATCGATTTTTTGCTGTTTCATGCGCGTGACGGCGTCGAGCGCCTCGCGTTCGGCCTCGGCCAGTCGATGCCGGTTCATCAGCTCGTTGACAAAGAGTCGGTAACCCAGTGGCGTGGGGATGCGCCCGGCCGAGGTGTGGGGATGCTCCAAGTAACCCAGCGCTTCCAGCTCAGCCATTTCGTGACGGAGCGTGGCGGGGGAGACGTTCAATTCACCCCGTCCCGCCAGCGCTTGCGAGCCCACCGGTTCGGCCGACTGCACATACGACTCGACGACAGCTTGCAGTATTTTCTTTTTTCGTGAAGTCAGTTCCATACCAATCCCTCTTCGAGGCCACAGGCCGCTCAACAGTGTCTCGAGGCAGCGCCGCGCCGGAGGCGGCGCTATCCGGCGACACGCAAGAAATCAGGTGAAGCATTGAGCTTCAATGGTGACTGCGAGAGTTAGCACTCTCTTGGATCGAGTGCTAACGATAATGTACCACTCGCCCGCAATATTGTCAAGGGGCGAAATGTAAACGATTTTTGAATGCGAGAGGGCTTTTGTCCGGTGTCGGGCATGATCTTTCTCTTGACAATCCGACCCGTATTCCTATATGGTAGATTCACGTTGAAATCAGGAGGAAGAAAGCATGAAAAAAAGAATCCTGCCCTTGGCCATGGTGGCCGTTCTTCTCATCGCTTGCTGCTCCATGCTGGTTGCTTGCGACGGCGATGGTGATGGCCTGTCGGGAACCAAGTGGGTTCTGTCCGGCGGCGAAATGTCGGGCATCACCGTAACGGCCGAACAGCTGAAAGCGTCACTGGGCGAGTGCGTCATCGAGTTCAAGTCGGGCGGCAAGGCCTCGCTTACGCTGGGTGACCGGGCCGACGAGGGGTCCTACACGCTGGACGGAGATACCATCGTCTTAACCGACAGCACCGGCTTGGAGCAAATCATCACGCGCGAAGGCAACAAAATGACCATGAAGCAGGAAAGCGGAGAACTGGTCATCAACATGATTTTTGAAAAGAAGTAGCATTTGTACGCCATGATAAACTCAGTGGATATCCAGACATTGAACGCGTGCCCCTGCCCGGTTGGTTCGGGCAGGGGCACGCGTTTTCCTCGGGTAGCAGGGAGAAATCAAATGAAAAAAGTGTCGTTCCCATGGCATGGACCGCCTTGGCGGGCGCTTTTTGGTTGTGCGCTGTTGGGCCTGCAACATCGAAGATGCAACACCCGAAAGGCTGCCCTATGAACGGCGCGCCTACTTGTCCTGTCCCATAAATCATGATATACTTGTCCCGGTTTTGCGGGGCGCTCTTTTTTGTAGCTTCCGGCTCGGTGGATGAATCGCACCCGGCCCATGAGCGCTGCCCATCTCCCGCTGAATGAGGTGTTTTTTTGCTTCCGTTTGAATCCATGGATCCGGCGGCGTCCGGCCGTCAAAAAATCGATTGGGTCGCCGCGCACATGCCGGTTCTGGCCGCTCTGGAGCAGACCTTTGCGGAAGAAAAGCCCTTTGCCGGACGGCGGCTTTCCCTGTCCATCCATCTGGAGGCCAAAACCGCGCGGCTGGCGCTTTTGCTGCGCGCGGGCGGAGCGGAGGTGGCCGCGACCGGCTGCAATCCGCTGTCCACGCAGGACGATGTGGCGGCCGGACTGGCCTCGCTGGGGGTGTCGGTTTACGCCGCGCACGGGGCGACGCCCGGGCAGTATGAAGAACATCTCAAGCAGACGATATCATTTCATCCGCATCTCGTATTGGACGACGGCGGCGACCTCACCGCGCTTTTGCACGGCGACGCGCGCGCATGGGGCGACGCGCTTTTGGGCATCACCGAGGAGACCACCACCGGCGTGGCGCGGCTGCGCGCCCGGCTGGCCTCGGGTCAGCTGCTTTATCCCACACTGGCCGTCAACGACGCGCAGTGCAAGCACTTGTTCGACAACCGGTACGGTACCGGCCAGTCCACCTGGGAGGGCATCCTGCACACCACCAACGTCCAGGTGAGCGGCAAGACGGTCGTTGTGGCCGGATATGGCTGGTGCGGCCGCGGCGTTGCCATGCGCGCGCAGGGGCTGGGCGCCCGTGTCATCGTCACCGAGGTCGATCCGGTCAAGGCCATCGAGGCCGACTGCGACGGCTTTTCGGTGATGACCATGGACGAAGCCGCCCCGCTCGGCGACATTTTCATCACGGTCACAGGCTGCGAAAAGGTCATCACGGCTCGCCATATGGAGCGTATGAAAAACGAGGCGCTGCTGGCCAACGCCGGACACTTCGATGTGGAGATCGACAAAGACGACTTGGACAGGCTGTCGGTGGACATTCGCCCGCGCCGGAAAAACATCACCGGTTACCGGATGGGCGACGGCCGGACGCTCAACCTGCTGGCGGAAGGCCGTCTGGTCAATCTGGCCGCCGGCTTGGGGCATCCCGCCGAGATTATGGATATGAGCTTTGCCGTGCAAGCGTTGTGCCTGCGGCATCTGGCCATTCACGGCGCGTCGCTCGCGCCCGGCGTCTATGACGTACCGCCCGCCATCGACGAACAGGTGGCGCGGCTGAAGCTGGCGGCCCGCGGTCTGAGCATCGACCGCCTGACGCCGGATCAGGACGCGTACCTCAGACAGTTCTGAGACGTTGCTGACCCCATGAAATTATCGCTACCCAAGGAGGAATGATTGTGGCTCGACTGTTTACCTCGGAATCGGTCACCGAAGGCCATCCCGATAAAATCTGCGACCAGATCTCCGACGGCGTTCTGGACGCCATCCTGCGGCAGGATCCGTTCGGCCGCGTGGCCTGTGAATCCATCGTCACCACCGGCATGGCCTTTGTGATGGGTGAGATCACGACCCAGTGCTATGTTGACATCCCGTCCGTGGTGCGCGGCGTCATCCGCAGCGCCGGCTACGACAACCCCGATCTGGGCTTCGACTACAAAACCTGCGCCGTGCTGACCTCGATCGACGAACAGAGCGCCGACATCGCGCTGGGCGTCGATCACTCGATGGAATTCAAGCGGGCGCATGCCGACGCCGATCGGATCGGCGCGGGCGACCAGGGCATGATGTTTGGGTTTGCCTGTGATGAGACGGCCGAGTATATGCCGGCCTCGCTCTCGCTGGCACACGCGCTGACCCGCCGGCTGGCCGAGTGCCGCAAGATCGGCGAGCTTCCCTTTTTGCGCCCCGACGGTAAAAGTCAGGTGACCGTTCAGTACGACGACAACGGCGATATCGCCCGCGTCGAGGCGGTCGTTGTGTCCACCCAGCACGAGGACATCGACATCGACACGCTGCGCGCCGCCGTGCGCGAGGCGGTCATCGCCCCGGTCATCCCCGCCCGTTACCTCGACGGCGACACCAAAATCTATATCAATCCCACCGGACGGTTTGTGGTGGGCGGCCCGGCGGGCGACTCGGGGCTCACCGGCCGTAAAATCATTGTCGATACCTACGGCGGCTTTGCCCGGCACGGCGGCGGCTGTTTCTCGGGTAAGGATCCCACCAAGGTTGACCGCAGCGCCGCCTACATGGCGCGGTATGCCGCCAAGAACATCGTGGCGGCCGGACTGGCGCGCCGCTGTGAGATTGAGCTTTCCTACGCCATCGGCGTGGCGCAGCCGGTCTCCATTCTGGTAGAGACCGCCGGAACCGGACGCCTGTCCGACGAGAAGCTTTCCGCCATCGTCGCGCGGCATTTCGACTTCCGCCCGGCCAAAATCATCGAGACGCTCGACTTGCGCCGTCCCATCTATACACCCACGGCCTCCTACGGGCACTTCGGCCGGCCCGACCTTGACCTGCCATGGGAGAAAACCGATTTGGCCGACACACTGCGCGCCTACGCCAAGGCATAAAGATTTGGAAGCCGCTTCGCGGCTTCTGCAACATTGGGGAGAGAGAACAGTATGGAAAAAATCTGTGTTCTGGGGCTGGGCTACATCGGTCTGCCCACCGCCATCACTTTGGCCGAGGCGGGGTTTCAGGTGCATGGCGTCGACATCAAGCCCGACGTGGTGCAGACATTGTCCGAGGGACGCCTGCCCATCGTTGAGCCCGGTCTGGACGAACTGTTCGCCTCGGCGCGCAATACCGGGCGGCTGACGTTCGGAACGACGCTTGTGCCCGCCGACGCGTTTATCATTACGGTGCAGACCCCCAAGGTCGACGGCGCGGGCGGAACGCCCAAGGCAGATCTGACCTTTGTGGCGGCCGCCGCACGGCAGATCGCCCAAGTGCTGGCCGAGGGCAATCTGGTCGTGCTGGAATCCACCGTGCCGCCCACAACCTGCCGGATGCTGCGCGACGAGCTGGCTCAGCATTCCGGATTGGCAGCCGAGCGCTTCCATGTGGCGCACTGTCCCGAGCGGGTCATCCCCGGTCGGATCCTCTATGAGCTGCAAAACAACGACCGCATCATTGGCGGTATGACGGCCGAAGCCACACGGTTGGCCTGCGACATTTACCGGCGCGTGGCCACCGGCGGCCAGCTCAAGGTGACCGACGACGTGACCGCCGAGATGTGCAAGCTGGTGGAAAACACCTTCCGCGACATCAACATCGCCTTTGCCAACGAGCTGTCGGGTGTGTGCGCCAAGCTGGGCATCGACGTGTTTTCACTGATTGATCTGGCCAATTGCCATCCCCGCGTCAACGTCCACACCCCCGGCGTGGGCGTGGGCGGGCACTGCATCGCCATCGACCCCTGGTTCATTCACGAGCGTTTCCCCGCCGAAACCCCGCTTATCGGTACGGCGCGGCGCATCAACGACAACAAGCCGCATGTTGTAGCCGAAGCGGTGGTACGCGAGCTTCCGGCCGGCGCGCACGTCTGTGTGATGGGACTGGCCTACAAGCCGGACATCGACGATCTGCGCGAGTCGCCGTCCCTCACCCTGTGCCATGACCTGCGTGACCGGGGCGTGCGTGTGTCAGCCTGTGAACCGCACGTGTCCGACGCCGACATCGAAGGGTTTGCCAATCTGACGCTGCCCGAGGCGCTCCGCTGCGACTATTTGGTCATCGCGCTGGCACACACCGTTTTTCGTGAACAGCGGGACAAGCTGGCGCAGAAACCGCATTATGATTGCGTGGGGCTGCTTCGATAGATAATGATGCGCGCCGGGCAGGGCGTGCTTTCGACGGGGTGAATTATGAACACACCTTTTCCGCTGGCGCCGATGGGGATGGGCACCGTGTTGGACAATTCGTTCCGGATTTACCGGCGCAATTTTGTGTCCATCTGTATTTTCGCACTGGGGATTTCCGGCGTTGTGAGTTTTCTGACCGAGCTGGGGATCTATCTCTGGTCGGGCGGTACGCTTGTGGATTCATTGTTGAATTCCTATACCTCTTACTTCGAGTCGTACCTAAACAGCGATATGGCCGTCCCGAGCTTTTCTCCCGCCTTCAACTGGGGTCTTCTGATTCAATTTTTGACATTCCTGTTCATCATCCCGATCATCACCGGCGGCATAACCAACATTGCCGGCGGGTATATTCATGGAGCGCGCCGCAAACCGTCCGAATGGTTTACCGGCACGCTTCGTCTGTATGGCAAGCTTTTTGTCACCGGTCTGGCGCAGCTCCTCGTTCTGGTGGCTAGTATATTGGCCGTACTGTTTCCCATGCTGGTTGTCATCTTTATCTTCGCGATGTTCGCCATGAGCGGTGTACCCGCCCTCATCATTGTGATGACCGTCCTGATGGTGCTGGCGGTGTTGCTTCTGTATGGGATTGCCTATTTTTGGACGACGCTGGTCTACGCGGTGTTTTTCCATGAGGGCCGTTACGGTTTCGGTGCGGTGGGACGCGCTTTTTCGCTCTATTTCCGCTCTTTTTGGAAGAACACCTTCACGTTCTCCTTCGGCTTTGTCATGATCTTGTTCCTTGATTTGGCCTGGAGTCTGCTATCGAGCTATCTCCTGACGCTGGTCACATTGCCGGTCTGGCTGACCACGTTGGTCACCACTTTCCTCTCCTCCATTACGCTACCGCTGCTGCCGATTCTCGCGGTTCTGCTCTATCTGGACGGCCGTATGCGGCGCGAGGGCTACGATCTGGAGCTTCGGGCGGGCGCATTGGCCCGCGCGCGGCGATGAGGCGGAGCAGACAACTGAATCTCAAACGCGTCCTTGGTTCGGGTGCGTTTGGTTGGGGCGCCCTTTGGACGGGCACCGGGGATCTGCCCGGGCAGGCGGATATCCGGGAGCGCCTGCGCGATATTTTGGGACGGCCGGAGTTCGCGCCGCCGCAGCCGAGCTTTTGGGAACGCGCGCTCCAGTGGCTTGGGGAAAGACTGAACGATCTCTTGTCCCTCTTCATCGATGAAAACGGACGGGCCGACGTCCTGCTGATTGTGCTGGCGGCCGTGCTGGTCGCGGCGCTTGTCTATCTTATTGTCCGTCTGGTCAGACGCCGGGCGCCGCCGCGCCAGGCCGCGCCGTCCGCGCCCGCGCCCACCCTGAAAGACGACTCCTCGCAGGAGCTTTTGCGCCATGCCGACCGGTTGTATGAGAGCGATGCGGTGTGCGACGCTTTCTCGTTCCTGTTATACGCGCATCTCAAGGCGCTGTCCGAGACCGGAGTGCTGACGCTGACGCCGGGACGCACCAATCGCCAATACTATACGGATATTGTTCGTGCGGACACCCGGGCGGCGGCCGTATTCTCCGCCTTCTGCCTCGCCTTCAACGAGCGGCGCTACGGAGATACGCCCGCGCTGCCGGAGGATTACCGGCTCTGGCGCGGACGGCTCTTCGGCGGAAGGGAGGCGGCGTCGGCATGAGCAAGACTTCCGGCGGGTCCCGTTCCGGACGGGGGCTGAACCTCGTCCTCCTTCTGTTGTTTTTGGTCGCGCTGATCGGTTTGCTCCTTCTGGGTTTGCAGCCCAAGGCGACCGGGCGGCCCTACGATTCGCTCACCACCTCATCGACCGGGACGCGCGCACTGTATCTGCTGCTGGAGGAATCAGGATTCCATGTGGCCCGCAAGGAGGTGCCGCTGTCCGAAATCGAAGGGGGCGTCGTGCTCTGCGTCGACCCCGACGTGTACGAATCCGCGATCCCGGACATCGACGCCTTTGAGGAGGCGGGCGGACGGTATCTGCACCTCACGCCGGCCTTTGACTATATCAATCAAAGCATTGAATACAACGACCGGCTCTATGACCTTTTTGAGCAGCTTTGGCCCAGTCGCGACGCCACAATCTGGTTTGACGAATACCGTCCGGCGGCGGCGCCCGCACAGGAACTTACGCCGCTGTCTCTGCTGCCAGACTGGGTGGCGGCGGCCGGATGGTCGCTGCTCATTGTCCTGTTGCTGCTCCTGTTGTTCTGGCGACGGCCGGTCGGCCCGCCCAAAGCGCTGGAGGAAGCCGACGGCGTCCGACGCGAGGTGGAGGATGTCCGGCAGCTGGCCGATTTCATGGAGGATTCCGGCGACTATGTCCGTGCCGTCACGTTGTATTACGAGGCGGTACGCGAACGCACCCGGCGGCGCGATGCGCAGGTGGAGACCGGGCTTCTCCGCTTTGCCGCGTCATCCGCGTCACCTTCCGCTCTGACCAAAGAAGACCGAGCTGTTTTGCTCTCGCTGTCGCGGCGTATTGACGCGCTGTGGCGCACATCCGACCATGGGAGGAATGAATCATGACCTTGACAAACGCCGTGGCCGGCAAGCTCAAAGCGCAGGTTGGCCGTGCCTTCTTCGGACAGGACGAGTTTTTTCATCACTTGATGCTCTGCCTCTTTTCGGGCGGCCATGTCCTGATCGAGGGCGTGCCCGGACTGGGCAAGACGCTGGCGGTGCGCGCCTTGGCCGCCGCGCTGGGCGTCGACTTCACGCGCGTGCAGTTCACCCCCGACATGCTGCCGGCCGACCTGATCGGCGCCAACGTGTTCGACCTGGGCACCCGCACGTTCCATCTCAAACGCGGCCCGTTGTTCACCCAGCTGCTGCTGGCCGACGAGATCAACCGTACGCCGCCCAAAACTCAGTCGGCGCTGCTGGAGGCTATGGAGGAGGGGCGCATCAGCATCGACGGCGTCGACCACCCGCTGCGCGAGCCGTTCATGGTGTGCGCCACGCAGAATCCGGTCGAGTTCGAGGGCACCTATCCGCTGCCCGAGGCCCAGCTCGACCGCTTCATGATGAAACTGATTGTGGGATATCCCACCCGTGCCGAGGAGGATAAGCTGCTGCGCGCGACAAACAGCGGGTTTACCTCACGACGGCTCGATCCGCTCGACATTGAGCAGGTCGTCAACGGCGACGAGCTGATGTACTGCCGCCAGGAAGTGCAGAAGGTGCATGTCGACGACCGGCTGTTCGCCTATATTCTCGACATCGTCACGGCCACGCGTCAGAGCGCTCCGCTGCTGCTGGGCGCGTCGCCGCGCGCCGGGCTTTCGCTGCTGGTCGCCGCCAAGACCAACGCCCTGCTGGAAGGGCGCGACTATCTGATTCCGGAGGACATCTACGGCTGTGTGCTGCCGGTCATGCGCCACCGGCTGACCCTGACGCCCGACGCCGAGCTGGAGGGCCTGACGCCCGACCTGTATCTCACACAGCTGCTGAGCGCTGTACGCGTACCCCGGTGAAAACTTGAGCGAGTCGGCGAGCAGAACTTGTCCTGTATATCGACGTGTTTTTGTCCCTGCCGGGGAACGAAGGACGTGACTTTCTTCACGCGATGGTGTCAAGTCTCGAGCGCACCGCGCGGCCGGAGAAATAAGTCTAATGCCTTCCGAAAATGCCGCCTGGTCTTGCGTGAGACGACCAGCCCTGTTTTCCGGGGGCGGAGATTCCATATTTCCCCTGCGCGTCGACGAGGCTCTTCGATGAAAGTCACCAAAGAGACGTTTTGGAGACGCGAGGCTTGCTTTCCGCTCAAACAATCCTGCACAAACGCTGTCATCCGGGCTTTGCCGGTTATCACACAGTCACCGAACCGATGAGATCAAAGGGTTTCGGGTAGCATAATCCCGGTTTCAGCCCTACGCCCTGAATAGGATGCCTCGTGCGGTTAAGTTTTCGCAAGACTCGAGATGTTTTTTCTCACACCAATTTCTTTGAGTCAACATGGTTGTCTAAACAAAGTACTTTACAGAGATCGATCCATACCGCAAGGAGGTGAGCCCTTGGGCCTGACCAAACGCACCGTCTTCCTGCTGTTCGGCACGCTGCTTGTTGCGCCCCTCGGCGCGCTTCCGGGGGTCTTGTGGCCGGTTCTGTTGGGATACGCGCTGATCGTGTGCCTGCTGTTTGTCCTCGACTGGCGTCGGTCGCCCGGAAAAAAGGCGCTCATGGTTTCACGCCGGGTCGACGCTTTTCTGGAGCAGCGGAGGCCGTCCTCGGTCGAGCTGACGCTGACCAACACCGCCGGTGTAAGCCTGAACCTGGTTGTCTGCGACGCGCCGCCCCCCCTGTTCGCCGCGCGGCACGAGGCGCAGACGCTGACGCTGGCGCCCGGGGAGACACACCGCATCGCGTACACGGTCTGTCCGGCCGAACGGGGCTCTTTTGCCTTTGGCGGCTGTCATGTCGCGCTGACCGGCCGATGGGGGCTGTGCGTCAAGCGTTTTGTGCTGCCCTGCCCCGGTACGACGCCGGTCTATCCCGACCTTACGGCCATGCGTAAATATCAGATGCTCACCAAACGAAACCTGCTCTCCCGTGAGGACGCGGCGTTACAGCGCCTCAGGGGCGGCGGTTCGGAATTTGAGAACATTCGCGAGTACGTCTCGGGCGACGACACCCGGCGGGTCAACTGGATGGCCACTGCCCGCATGGAAAAGCCGATGACCAACACCTATCAGGTCGAAAAAAACCGGGAGGTCTTGGTGGCCATCGACACTGGGCGCTGGATGGGCGCGCCGATGGGCGTGGTGACACGCCTGGATCGGACGCTGGAAAACGCCGCCGCGCTGATGCAGGTCTCCCTCATCTCGGGCGACCGCGTGGGTCTTGTGTTGTTCGACAGCGAGGTGCAGCTCTATGTGCCGCCTGACAAAGGACAGGCGCAGATGAACAAGCTTTTGGCCGCCATGTACAACGCCGCGCCGACCCGCCGCGCCAGCGGCTACGCGCAGCTGTCGGGCGAGGTGCTCAGACGGTTTCGCAAGCGCGGGCTTGTGTTTCTCTTTTCCTTCTTTGAGGATGATGAAGCGGCACGGGCTGCCGCCGGAGAGCTTTCGGTGCTGGCGTCGCATCACGCGCTGACCGTGGTGTCGCTGTTCGACCCGTCGGTGGATGAGATTCTGCGAAGTGACACGGAGAACTTGTCCGACCTGGCGCTGAAGGGCGCGGGCGCCTATCGGGAAACAGCGCAAACAGACGCCGCCCACATCTTCAACAGACAGGGCGACGTCGTGGCGTCCGACCCGCATCGGGTTTTGCCCGAGCTGGTTCGGAAGTATATGTTATTGAAGCGGAAGATTTGATTTTACAGCGACCGAGCCCTCATTGCGTCGAGAGTGCCCGCCCTTATGGTGAAGCCGCGGGCGAACGCTTTTCTCCCCGACTGCCCAGCAGGTAGGCGATAAGAATCAACGCGCACACGCCGGAAAATACGAACTTGCTCCAAACCGGCAGATCGCTGGGCGTAAAGAACCCCTCGATGAGCCCGGCCACGACGAGCAGAACACAGACCAACACCAATTGCTTCATGGCGGCGCGGGCATTTTTCTTCAGCGCGTCGCCGCGTGTATAGGGCGCGGGACGCATGAACGCATAGCCGATGGACAGCCCGGCGCCGGCCGACAGGAAAATGGAGAACAACTCAAACACGCCGTGCGGCAGAATAAGCGACCAGAACAGTGTCCCGTGACCCGCGTCGGTGACCAGCGCGGCCAGCCCGCCCAGCATAAGACCATTCTGCACCAGCACATACAGCGTGCCCAGGCCCAGCGTGATGCCGTAGGCGAAGGCCATGATCGACACCATGATGTTGTTGACCATGATGCCCGACGACATCACCGTTCCGTCCCAGTAGGCCGAACCGCCGCCCGGGTTCACACCGGCCGACAGGTATTCCGGCGGCAAAAACGCGCCCGCCGAGGACGGGCTGAAATGTACAAACAGATAGGCGTACAAAAAAGCCAGACCGAACAGTCCGATGGCGGTGAGCCAAAAGGCCTTGCCGGCCAATACGGTTTTCGGGATGTCGCGGAGGAAAAAGCGTGCGGGATTGCGGCGGGCGCGCCGCTTGCGCTCGGCATCCACATGCGCCTTGCCGGCCAATGTGTTGAGATACCGGCAGACCTCCGAATCGGGGAAATGCGTCTGCGCGTATGAGAGGTGCCGGGTTACACCCCGGCGCAGCGCCGACCGCCGGGTCATGGCTTCGAAATCATGCGGGACGCCCTGTTTCAGGTTCTCCTCCAGAGCGTGCCAGGCGGCGGCGTGCCCGCGAACAAAGGCCTCTTCTGTCAAGACATCCACTCCTTGGTGAAATCTGAGTTGCTCAGAATGATTCCCGGTTAACGCTGAATCCATCAAAATGCTCCTGTTGATGAGGTGATTTTTTGGACGTTTCCCGCTATCGCGTCGACACCACCGAGCAAGTCTATCTGTCCTATCAGCGCGCCGGCATCGGTTCGCGCTTTCTGGCCGTGGCGCTGGACATGATCTTCCAGGGCATCGCCTTTGTGCTTTTGCTGCTGGCCGGGGCGTCGGCGGGCGGCTTCGCCTCATTTTACACCGCATTCATCATTCTTTCGGCGGCCCTTCTTTTCTTCTTCTATTTTATCCTATTCGAAGGATTTTGCAAGGGTCGGACGCCGGGCAAAATGATTGTGCGCCTGCGCGTCATTCACGCCGACGGCAGACCGCTTGACTGGGTGGGCGCTCTGGGTCGAAACCTGTTCCGGTTGTTGGATTTTCTGCCGGCACTGTACGGCGTGGGTGTTGTGACCATGTTCGTCGACGGGCGGGATCGCCGGGTGGGTGATATCGTGATGGACACCCTGGTCATCCACGAGCCGAGACGGGACAAAGTGAGCCTGAACGCGCTACGCGCCAGTTTGGCGCCCGCGGCGCAAGTGCCCCGTTACCCACGCTATCCGCTGTCCGAACCGGAAAAGGTCTTGCTGCGCGATTATTTCGGGCGGCGGGCGCAGTTTACCCCCCGCGCGCGGGCCCATCTGAGCTGGCGGCTGGCATTGCCGCTCTACGATCGGTTTGCCGTACCCTACTGGTACCGTACCCACCCTGAAGATTTTTTATGGCGCATGTGGAACGAGAACCGATAAAAGCAGCAGCAGAAGAAAAAAAAGAGGCGGCCGGTTGGCCGCCTCTTAATTGAGTCCATTCTGTTCAGTTTTGACCCTCGTCCTCCCGGCGTATCTGCGCACGCTTGATTTTACCGCTGACCGTCTTGGGCAATTCGGCGACAAATTCCACGATGCGCGGGTATTTGTAAGGCGCGGTCACCCGCTTGACATGCTCCTGTAATTCTTTCGCCAGCTCGGGGGACGGGACGTGCCCGGGCGCCAAGATGATACTGGCCTTGACCACATGCCCGCGCACCGGATCGGGCGCGGCGGTGACGGCGCACTCGGTGACGGCCGGATGCTCCAGCAGCGCCGACTCGACTTCAAACGGGCCGATGCGGTAGCCTGAGCATTTGATGACGTCGTCGTTGCGCCCGACAAACCAGAAGTAACCGTCGGCATCGCGCCAAGCCACGTCGCCGGTGTTGTAGTACCCCTGCCCCATGGCCTTTTCAGTCAATTCGTCGTCGAGGTAATAACCGGTGAACAAGCCGACCGGCGGGTGCTTTTTCACGTCGCGGACGATGAGCTCGCCTTCCTCACCCTCGGCGCAGGGCTGGCCGTTGGCGTCGATCAGATCGATGTCGTAAAGGGGAGACGCTTTCCCCATCGAGCCTGGCTTGGGCTCGAACCACTGGTAATTGGCCACCAGCACGGTGGATTCGGATTGTCCAAAGCCCTCGGTCATTTTGTGTCCGGTCAGCTCATACCACTTACGGAACACCTCGGGATTGAGCGGCTCGCCGGCCAGACCGAAGTGCTCGACCGATGACAGATCGTAACGAGCCACATCCTCCTGCAACATGAATCGGTACATGGTGGGCGGCGCGCAAAAACTGGTCAATCGATATTTTTCGATCATGGACAACAGATTTTTCGGGACAAACTTGTCCATATCGTACGCAAAAATGGCCGCGCCGCAAATCCACTGTCCGTATATTTTCCCCCAGCCGAACTTGGCCCAGCCCGAATCGGACACCGACATATGCAAGCCGTTTTCCTTTACACGCTGCCAGTAGTGCGCGGTGACAATATGGCCAAGCGGGTGGATGTGCGGGTGAGACACCATCTTGGGCATACCGGTCGTGCCCGAGGTGAAGTAGATCAGCATCAGGTCGTCGTTGCGGGTGGCGTCATCCCCGGTGGGACGCGCAAAGGTCTCGGGCTTGTCCTCCAAACCCTGATTGAAATCCAGCCATCCGTCACGCGGCGCGCCAACCAGCGCTTTGACGGGCTTTGATTCGATTTGTGTCAGTGCCTCCTCGACCTGCGAGATGACAAAAGCGTCGTCGACACAGACCAGCATTTTGATTTTGGCCGCTTGAATCCGATAGACAATGTCCTTGGCCGTCAGCTGAAGCGAGGCCGGAATGACCACCGCGCCCAGCTTGCACAGCGCTACAGCCGCGATCCAATATTCCCAACGGCGGCGCAGGATCATCATCACCACGTCGCCACGGCCCACGCCCTGCGCTTTGAAAAAGTGAACGGCGCGGTTGGACAGTGCTTTGATTTCAGAAAAGGTGAAGGTGCGCTCTCCGCCATGGTCGTCGCACCAGACAAGCGCGCGCTTGTCCGGTTCATGCTCCGCCCAGGTGTCGACCACGTCGAATCCGAAATTGAAGTGTTCCGGAATGTCGACCCGGTAATTGGCCTTGAAATCCTTATAGGAATCGAAATCAATCCGAGGCAAAAACTTATTCAACAAAAACATGTGTATGTTCCTCTCCAGAAGGACTATTCCGCAATCACGGTGAGAAAGGCGCTCCGACCGTCGACGGCGCGCTGGCCGTGCGGGTGGGTCGGGTCGAAGTAGACGCTGTCGCCCGCGCTGAGGCGGACGCGCTTGTTGTCGAAGATGAGTTCGATCGTGCCCTCAAGGACATAATTGAACTCCTGCCCGACATGACTGACAAGCGCCGGATCCTCGTCGGACGGCTCGAGCGTCACCAGAAGCGGCTCCATCATCTTGTGCTTGAACGTGTGCGCCAGACTGTGGAACTCATAGCCGGGGTAACGGCTGATTTCCATGCCCTTGCCCTTTCTTACGACCGAAAAGGTGGACAGATGCGGCGAGCTTCCGGTCAGCAGCTCACCCAGATCCACACCGAATCGCGCCGACAGATGATAGAGTACCGAGATCGGAATATCGGTTCCTTCGCTTTCATAGCTTTCGTATTTTTCGGGGGTTGTACCCAGCTCGGCGGCCAGCTCGGCAACACCGATGCCGCTGATCTCCCGAAGCTCGCGTATGCGGCTCGCCATCTGGAACAAATCATTGGCCACTTATATCACCTCATTCTTTGCTCTTCGTTTTATCACAAAGCGCGCGCGGCGCGCGGGGACACATAGATAAGATCACTATACTTCCGGATCGTCCTCGTGGTTGTCCGGGTTGATGTGTACCATACAATGCTTAACCTGCGGGAACCCGGCCTCTATACTCTTGTGAACCTGCTCGGCGATGTCATGCGCCTCACACAGGCTGAGCGAGCTGTCGACCGAGAGTTCCACGTCCACATAGAGTCGATTGGCGTGCTGCCGCGTTTTGAGTTCGTCGATGTGAAAGACGCCCGGCGTTTCCAGAATGAGCGCCCGGATGGCCCCCTCATCTTTTGCGCTTGCCGAGGCATCCACCGTTTGATTGACCGC
This sequence comes from Oscillospiraceae bacterium, assembly GCA_031549735.1. Classification (GTDB taxonomy): domain Bacteria; phylum Bacillota; class Clostridia; order Oscillospirales; family UBA929; genus JAVBPF01. The sequence goes on along the minus strand of JAVBPF010000031.1, from coordinate 20,599 downwards.
CGAACGAAAAATCGCTATGGCCACCTGCACGATGAACCCGGCGATGACGATAGACGCAAGCGGATCGAGCACGGCCACGCCCAACAGCGCGCCTACGATACCGATGAGGCTGCCCACCGAGGAAAAGGCGTCGCTGCGGTGGTGCCATGCGTCGGCCAGCAGCGCCGTGGAGTCGATTTTCCCGGCGGCGCGGTTGGTGTAGCGATACATCCATTCCTTCACGACAATGGACACAAAGGCCGCGATGGCCGCCAGCCATGTCGGTTTATGTTCTGTTTCTCCGGACAGCGCGGGCGGTATGGAGAGGATGCCTTGCACCCCAATGTACAGGCCGACGGCCAGCAGAAACAGCGCCAGCACGGAGGAAGCCATGGCCTCCATTTTTTCGTGTCCATACGGGTGATCATTGTCAGCCTCACGCGCGCCCATTCTGACGCCGAACATGACCACAAAGGTACTCAAAACGTCGGATAGGCTGTGCATGGCATCGGCCACCAGGGCGGCACTGAAACACAGAAGCCCCACCGCCAGCTTACCCGCTGAGAGCAACGCATTGAAGATGATGGTGACGATGCTGACATGGTTTGCCATCCGGAGGCGTTCCTGCGAAGTCACGGCATCTCCTCCCCCAAAGTGGGATCGTCCTGGACGAAAGGCCGCAGGGTGTTTCTAATTATAATATACCCGGGAGCGTACAGTGTCAACTGAAAAATGGGGCACACGGTAATCCGTGAACGAACGCGCACAGAGAGGGGCAAAAAGGAGGGGGCGTCAGGGAGAGGAGGAAGCGTCACCCACTTGACCTCAGGCATGATTTCTGTTATATTATCATCATCATGAAACGGACGGAGTGGAAGAATGCGCCATTTTTCTTGCTAATGTGTCTTCAAATCCCGGCTTGTCTGGCCGTGGTTTGCCGCAGCAAGAAAAACGCGCTGATTTCAAATGACTTGGTTAGTCTCTGTCGTTTTGCGCTCAGAGGGTTCCCATGCGTTTTGGGTCATGCAGGAGTTTTTCTTGCGTGATCTTTTTTGTTGGGAGGAATTCTGATGTCACAAATCGACGTGCACAACTTGACTTTCGGCTACGAGGGCAGCAGCGAAAATATTTTTGAGGACGTCTCGTTTCGTCTGGACACCGACTGGAAGCTGGGCTTTACCGGTCGCAACGGACGCGGTAAGACCACATTTCTCAATCTGTTGATGGGGCGGTATGAGTACCGGGGCGCCATCGCCGCCGGGGTGCCCTTCGCCTATTTCCCGTTCACGAACATGGATCCTGAGACCATTACGCGCGACGCGCTGGAGACCATGGCGCCCGACGCGCCGGCTTGGGCGCTCATCCGCGAGCTCTATCTGCTGGAGTTGACCGAGGATGCGCTCGACCGGCCTTTCGGCACCCTGTCCAACGGCGAACAAACCAAGGTGCAGCTGGCGGCATTGTTCGCCGGCGAGGACAAATTCCTGCTGATTGACGAACCGACCAACCACCTGGACACACAGACCCGTCATAAGGTGGCCGCCTATCTGAAGTCCAAAAAGGGTTTCATTCTGGTGTCACATGACCGGGTGTTTCTGGACGAATGCGTCGATCACATCCTGAGCATCAACCGGCAGGACATCGAGATCACGCAGGGCAACTTCTCCGTCTGGTGGGAGAACAAGCAAAGGCAGGACGAGTTTGAGTTGAGCGAGAATGAGCGGCTCAAAAAGGACATCAAGCGCCTCGACGCGGCCACCAAACGCACGGCCAAATGGTCGGACGCGGTGGAAAAAAGCAAAATCGGCCAACACACCTATGATCGCGGCGCAGTCGGGCACAAGGCCGCCAAAATGATGAAGCGCTCCAAGAATATCGAGTCACGGCAGCAGTCGGCGCGGGAGGACAAGGAAAAGCTGTTGAAAAACATCGAGAAGGCGGACGCGCTAAAGCTGTCACCGCTCTCGCACCATGCCCCCCGGTGGGTTGAGCTGAACGAAGTGACCATTCGCTACGGGGACAAGGTGGCCTGTCGGAACGTCAATCTGACCGTTGGCCATGGCGACCGCGTGGCGCTGCAAGGGTCCAACGGCTGCGGAAAGTCCAGCGTGCTCAAGCTGGTGATGGGCGAGCCGATGGACATCGAGGGCCGGTGGCGCCCGGCGTCCGGTCTCATCCTGTCCTACGTGCCGCAGGATACATCCTTTCTGACCGGCGGCCTGAGCCAATACGCCCGCGATTGTAACATTGATGAGAGCTTGTTCAAGGCCATCCTGCGTAAGCTGGATTTCTCGCGGGCGCAGTTTGACAAGGACATGCGGGATTTTAGCGCCGGGCAAAAGAAAAAGGCGCTCATCGCCCGCAGCCTCTGCGAATCGGCGCACCTGTACGTTTGGGACGAGCCGCTCAACTACATTGACGTGCTGTCCCGCATGCAGATCGAGGCGCTGATCCTGGAGCACCGACCCACCCTGTTGTTTGTCGAACACGACGCGGCTTTTGTCGATGCGGTGGCGACGCGGAAGGTGGAATTGGCATCCAAGGGTGTGAGCAGCCAAGGAGCATAGAACTCTCGGGACTTTTTTGACGCATAGTAAAACCGGCCAGGGCAACCCGGCCGGTTTTACTATGCGAAATCTGTAGAAATACAGAGAGACATGACGAAAACGAGTGAGCAGCAAAAATGCTTTACAGAGCGAAGGCGGTCGAATTACCCCGCCGCGCCGACACGTACCGACTCTCCGGCAAGGCTATCAATGTGAGCGTAGGCTTTTTTCGCCTGCGACCAGAGCGAATCACTGGGGAAAATGTCGGGGCGTGACAGTTCGTCACTGGCTTCAGGGATGGGAAAGACGCGGTAATCCCGCCGGTCATCATCGTTCTGGAAGCGGGCGGTCAGGGTGGGCAGGCAGGAGGCGTCGACCCACTCGATGGCGTCTCCGGTGTCGCGAATGACGATATCCAGCACCATGCCATACTGTGTGCGCGCGTTGGGGGGATTCATCGCGGTCTGGTCGGCAAAAAAGTTGCCGGTGGAGTAGGCCACCAGACATCGCCGGCCGTCTTTGGCGTCGACCCATACGACCGGCTGGCAGACGTGCGGGTGCGCGCCCCAAATCATATCGGCGCCCGCGTCGCACAGGGCTTGGGCCAGCTCGGTCTGCGCGGAGGAGGGCTTGTTCTGGTATTCGGTGCCCCAGTGCAACGCGAGGATGACAAACCGCGCGCCCTGTGCCCGCACCCGCTCGATGTCCTCGGCCATGGCCGGCAGGCTGTCCATCGTACCGGTGAAGCGCCTCAGCGTGTAAGGCCGCACGTCTTCGGGGATCCAGGGAGACAGGCCGTTGTCGTCCTGCGTGTAGTTGAGCACCGCGACCGGAATGCCGTTGATATTCGAAAGGCAATCCTGATTTTCAAACTCTTCCTGACAACTGTAGATCCCGGTGAATTCCAGCCCGGCCTTGGCCAGATTGGCCTGCGTGGCGATGAGTCCGGCCAGCTTTTTGTCATAGGAATGGTTGTTGCCCGCCACCACATAGTTGAAGCCCGCGTCCCGCACCGCTTCGGCAATCTCATTGGGCGCGTTGAACAGCGGGAAGGTGGTGATGCCCTGATTTCCACCGTTTACATCGATCGGACCCTCCATGTTGCACATGACGAGATCGCCGGTCAGGTAGGGCTTGACGTCCGAGAAAAAGGGCTTAAAGTTGTAAGTATCTGTACCGGTTCGAGCCGCGTTGATCGGGAAAATGTGCAGCAGCACGTCGCCGGCCATCTGAATACGCGCCTCGGGCGGTGGTGTGGGCGCGGGGGTCGGCGTCGGGGTCGGCGTCGGGGTGGGCGCTGGTGTAAGCGGCGGAGACGGGGCGGGGGAGGGCGATTCGAGGGGAGACACGGGGGACTCGGCGTCCACTGAACTATGTACCGGGGCGCAGCCCCAGAGAAGGCCAAGAACGACAAACAGGCATACCGACCGAAACCAAATCCTCTTGTTCACAGGGCGGCACCTCCTTTGAAAAAACGCGGGGCGTCACTCAGCGCGGGGCGTCAATCAGCGTAGCGCGCCCTTATCGGCGGCCTCCGCGGCATCGTGCGCCAATTGGATGTTGTCCATGATGGCGATACCTTGCGGACAGCGTTCCTCACACTGGCCGCAGCGGATACAGGCCGTCGCGTGCTTCTCGGGCGGCGTGCGCAGCAGATACTCTACGGCCAGCAGATAGTTGGCCTTCAAACCGATGTGGTCGTTGTAGGCGCCAAACAGCGCGGGGATATCGATGCCCTGCGGGCAGTCCGAGCAATAGCGGCAAGCGGTGCAGGGGATGTAGGGGCGCTTGGCCATGCCATCCACCACGGCGTCGAGCGCCGCGCGCTCGGCCTCGGACAGCGGCTTGGCCTCGGAAAAAGTCTTTACATTGTCCAGGCACTGCACTGGTGTCGACATGCCCGATAGAACAATGTCAACGCCGGGCAGGTCGCAGCAGAAGCGAAACGCAAATGAGGCGGGTGTGGCGTCCGGGTTGACCGCCTTGAGGATGTTGGCCATGTCGGGATAGAGCGCGGCCAGTCCGCCGCCGCGTACCGGCTCCATCACGATGATCGGGATGCCGCGCTCAAACACGGCGTTGTAAAGCTCATAGGCTTTCTCCTGCTTCCAGTCGGCGTAGTTGAGCTGGATCTGGCAGAACTGCCACTCAAAGTCGTCCAGAATGGGTGCCAGTTTTTCGTTGGCGTCGTGATAGGAAAAACCCGTGAACCGAATTTGTCCGGAGGCCTTCCGGTCACGCAAAAAGGCCGGGGCGTCAATGGCCTTGGCATCGGCCCAGTTCTTCTCGCTGAGCCCGTGCAACAGATAGAAGTCGAAAAAGTCCACACCGGTGCGACGGCGCTGCTCGTCGAAAATCTCCTCAAGCTCGGCGCGGTTTTTACACTGGAAGGTGGGGGATTTGGTGGCCAGAAAGAAGGAATCGCGGGGGTAGCGGTCGACCAGTGCCTTCTTGAGAAACGGCTCCGAGCGCCCGTCATGATAGAACCAGGCCGTGTCGAAGTAGTTGACGCCGGCGTCCATCATAATGTCGATCAGTTTTTCGGCGTCCTTGTAATCGATGTCGCCGTTGACGCCGGGCAAGCGCATCGCGCCAAAGCCCAGCCGGGAAACAGTGACGCCGAGGGATTCAATGGTGCGCATCTGCATGAAAGAATCCTCCTATCCCAAAGCGGCCGCGCCGCCGCAATATTTGTTTTTTCATTGTGCTCTGTGCGAGATGCTTATTGTTAAAATATTCGGTATGCGCAAAAAATAACAGCGAGTCCTATGGAAACAAAACCGCGCGAGGCTTGATTTCTTGGCGTGCAAAAAGTCACGTCCTCCGTCTCCACCAGGGAAGAAAAAACGATGTAACCGCTCGCTAAACGAAAACGGCTCATGGCCCCGCCATGAACCGTAGGGTTTACGCCAGCACGGCCAACGCCGCCTTGGCGGCTTGCTGCTCGGCTTCCTTTTTGCTGCGGCCGTGACCGATTCCGATCGGCTTGCCGTTCAGTATCAATTCGATGGTATATTCGCGCGCGTGGTCGGGCCCCTGCGCGTCGACCAATTGGTAACTGTAATCGTTGTCCGGGTCACGCTGCAGGAATTCCTGCAAAACGGTTTTATAATCGGTCTGCTCGGCAGGCAGCCGGGTCAGCACCATTTGGATGACAAAGGGGCGCGCTGCCTCGAGGCCGCCGTCTAAAAAAAGCGCCGCGATGAGCGCCTCGAAAGCGTCGGACAGAATGGAGGGGCGGTTTTGTCCGCCGGTCACACGCTCGCCCTTGCCCAGCAGCAAATGATCGCTCAACTGAAGCGCCGCGGCCGCGTAGGCCAAATGGCTCTCGCAGACCAAAGACGCGCGCAGCCGTGTCAGCTCGCCCTCCGCCTTGTGCGGGTACTTCTTGTAGAGATACTCGGCGGTGACAAAACCCAGCACCGAATCGCCGAGAAACTCCAGCCGTTCGTTGGAGCCGGGAGAGGTGCGGCGGTTTTCGTTGTAATGGGAGCTGTGCGTGAGGGCGGTCTCGAGCAATACCGGGTTGCTGAAAGTGTAGCCGATGGCCCGTTCCAGTGCTGTCATTGGGCGGACTCCTCCCCGGTTGCTTCGGTGACCGGCAGACGAATGCCGGCGATACTGCGCTCGATCTCCTCGATGGCGCCGCTTTGGGCGAAGTCCCGTGCCTGCCGGATGGCCGAGCAGAGGGCGCGGGCGTTGGAGGAACCGTGCGCCTTGATGACCGGCTTGGAGACGCCCAGGAAGGGCGAACCGCCGTATTCGGTGTAGTCCAACATCTTTTTAAATGACTTCAGGGGCTTTTTGACAAACAAAGCGGCCAGTTTGGTCAGGAAGTTGGTATAGAAAACCTTTTTGAGCGCGTCGATGAAAAACAGACCGACGCCCTCCATGGTTTTGAGCAGGATGTTTCCCGAGAACCCGTCGGCCACAATGACGTCGGCCGCGCCAAACGCCACGTCCCGACCCTCCACATTGCCGATGAAATTGAAATGCGCTTTATTTTCGTGCCGCGCCATCAGCGCATGGGCCTCACGGTGAACCGCGTCGCCCTTTTTGGCCTCGGCGCCGATGTTGAGCAGCCCGACGCGCGGATGCACAACCTTGAGCGCTTTCTTGACATAGATAGAGCCCATGTGCCCGAACTGCCAGAGGTATTCGGGCGTACATTCGGTGTTGGCGCCGCAGTCGATGAGCAGCGCGCCGCCCTTGGCGGTGGGCAGCACCGGCGTTAAGGCTGCGCGGCGGATGCCCTTGATGCGTTTGATGATGAGTGTGGCGCCGGTCAGCACGGCCCCGGTGCTGCCGGCCGAGACGAAGGCCGCGCCGCGACCCTCGGCGAGCAGCTTCAGCCCGACCACTATGGAAGAATCGGTCTTTTCCCGGATGGAGGCCGACGGATCGTCCTCCATCGCAATGACCTGGGAGGCGTGCACGATTTCCAGTCCGCGCGGCAGGTCGGAAAGGCCCTGATCGGAGAGCGCCTGGAGAAGCGCCTCTCCGCGTCCCACCAGAACAATTTCCGTGTTTTCCAGCTCGGAAAGCGCCAGCAGGGCGCCCTTGACAATCTCGCCCGGGGCGTTGTCGCCGCCCATGGCGTCCACAATGATTTTCATACATAATCCTCCGGTATCGGGATCAACGAAAGCCCGGTGGCCCGGCGCGTCCGTGTTGTTTCAAAGAGAGTAGGTCTCGACCGACGCAGCCAGATCAGAAAGCGCCCGTTCGGCCAGCGCCGTATATCGCTCCTGCTTGCGGCGCGGGGCGTCGATGAGCGGCGGAAGCAGACCAAAATTGATGTTCATCGGCTGAAACGGCTGTTCCGACGGCGTGGAAATATACCGCGCCAACGCGCCGATGGCCGTGGTGTGCGGCCACACGACCGGTGGCCCGTTCAGCAGGTGCATTGCCAAACTCAGTCCGGCGGTCAGCCCCGAGGCTACAGACTCGACATAGCCCTCCACCCCGGTCATCTGCCCGGCGAAAAACAGGCGCGGATCACGCCGCAGGCTGAAATCGGCATTGAGAAGACGGGGCGCGTTCATGTAGGTGTTGCGGTGCATCACGCCGTAGCGCAGAAACTCGGCATTGCGCAGCGCCGGGATGATCGAGAACACGCGCTTCTGCTCCGGAAAGGTGAGGTGCGTTTGGCACCCGACTAAATTATACACTTCTCCGGCCGCGTTGTCACGCCGTAATTGCAGGACGGCGTAATATCGATCGCCGGTTTCGGGATGGCGCAGACCGACCGGCTTGAGCGGCCCGTAGCGCAGGGCGTCTTCGCCCCTTCGCGCCATGACCTCGACCGGCATGCAGCCCTCGAACACGCGGTTGTCCTCAAAGCCGTGTACCGGCGCTTCCTGCGCCTGCGCCAGTTCCTGCCGGAACAGCAGATATTCCTCTCGGGACAACGGGCAGTTGATGTAGTCGTCGCCCCGGTCGTAGCGCGATCCGAAAAAGGCCTGTGTCATATCCAAACTGTCAAACGATACGAGCGGGGCCGCCGCGTCGTAGAAGTACAGCGGCTCGGTGTCCCCGAGCATTCGCTGGATGTCGGCGGCCAGCGCATCCGCAGTCAGCGGGCCGGTGGCGACGATGCAATCCCCGGTTTGCGGTACGGCCATGACTTCTTCCGATACGACCGTGATGTTCGGATGCGTCGTGACAGCCTGCGTCACGGCCTCCGAAAAGCGTGTCCGGTCGACGGCCAGCGCGCCGCCCGCCTCCACCCGATGGGCGTCGGCACAGCGCAAAACAAGCGAGCCGAGCCGCCGCAATTCTTCCTTGAGCAGACCGGGTGCGTTTTGCAGTCGGTCGCCGCGGAAGGAATTGGAGCAGACCAGCTCGCAGAGCAGCGGGCTATGATGCGCGGGGGACATTTTGTGCGGCTTCATTTCGGTCAGGTGAACCGGCAGACCGCGCTTAGCCAGCTGCCAGGCCGCCTCACAGCCGGCCAATCCTCCGCCGATGACGGCAACCGGCGTCATGAGCCGGTCTCGTCGGTCGTTTTTTTTGTGGTCGTGGAGGGCGTCTTCTTGGCAGGGGCCTTCTTGCTCGCAGTCGCGGATTTGGACGTGCCCGCGGAGGCGGCTTTGGCCTTAGCGGATGTAGTCGCCTTGGGCTTGGCGGCCGAAGCTGTCTTGGCCGTGGTAGTCGCCTTGGGCTTGGCGGCCGAAGCTGTTTTGGCCGTGGTAGTCGCCTCGGGTTTGGCGGCCGATGCTGTCTTGGCCCCGGTTCCGGCAGTCATAGGCTTGTCCGCGGTGGCCTTTTTGGTTGTTGATGGTGATTTTTTGGCGGTGGATTTTTTGGCAGAAGCCTTTTTGGAAGCGGCCGCCTTGTCCGCCGACTTGGCATCGGCGGCTTTTTCATCGCCGGCGCCCTCGCCCTCGGCCTTGGGCTTGCGCTTGTAGCCGCGCTGATCCTCGGGCAGGAAAGATACGCAGGCGGGATTGGCGCAGAACGGCTTGGTTGCGCCGCGTCCGCCGCGCTTGAACAGCGATTTGGTACACTCGGGGCAGCGGTCGGCCAACGGGACGTCCCAGGTCATGAAATCGCAGTCGGGATAGCCTTCGCAGCCGTAAAAATCGTGACCCTTGCGGGACTTTTTCTTCAGAATGGTCTTGCCGCACTTAGGGCATTCGCCCGGGGTGGGCTCGGTGATTGATTTGGTGTTTTTGCAGTCCGGATAACCCGGGCAGGCCATGAAACGGCCGAACCGGGACACCTTGATGACCATGTTGCGTCCGCACAGCTCACACACCTCGTCGGTGGGCTCGTCGGGCACGCGGTAGCGCTTGGGATCCTCGGCAGCGGCGGTCAGCTGGGGCTCGAAGCCCGCGTAGAACGTGCCCAGCATGGTACGCCAGTTGACCTTGCCCTCCTCCACCTCATCGAGGTTTTCCTCCATGCGCGAGGTAAAGGCCGCGTCGACGATGTCGGAAAATTTCTCCTTCATCATGGTGGTGATGACCTCACCGAGCGGCGTGGGCGTCAGCGCGCGGCCGATGTGCCGCACATATTCGCGCTCAATGATGGTTGAGATGGTGGGCGCGTATGTTGAAGGCCGTCCGATGCCCTTTTCCTCCAGCGCGCGGATCAGGCTGGCTTCGTTGTAGCGTGCCGGCGGCTGGGTGAAGTGCTGATCCGGCTTGACGTCGGACAGCGCCAGAGGTTCTCCCTCCTTCAGCAGCGGCAGGGGCGTTTCGGGCGCGGGTGCGTCGTCGTCGCGCGCCTCCTCGTAGACGGCGGTGAAGCCCGCGAATCGCAGGCTGGTATGGTTGGCGCGGAAAAGATAGGAAGCGCCCAGAACGTCGATGCTCAGCGTGTCGAACACGGCCGGCTCCATCTGGCTGGCGATGAACCGGCTCCAGATGAGCTTATAGAGCTTGTACTGATCGGGCGAGAGGTCGTCCTTGATTTTGTCCGGTGTGAGCGCGGCGCTGCTGGGGCGGATGGCCTCATGCGCGTCCTGCGCGCTTTTCTTGCTCTTGAACTGGCGGGCGGCGGCGGGCAGGTACTCGGCGCCGTATTGCGACCGGATGAGCTCGCGCGCCTCGGCGACGGCCTCCTCGCTCAAACGCAGTGAGTCGGTTCGCATGTAAGTGATGAGACCGGTCAGTCCCATACCCGAAATCTCGACGCCTTCATAGAGCTGCTGTGCGACCACCATGGTACGGCGCGGCCCCATGTTGAGCCGCCGCGAAGCATCCTGCTGCAGCGTCGAGGTGATGAACGGGGGCGTGGGGTTGCGCTTTTTTTCACCCTTCTTGATGGCATGTACCGAGATCGGGTGGCCGCGCACGGCGTCGATGACCTTCTGGGCCTCCTGCTCGGAGCCAAGCTCCATTTTGCCCTCAAGGTTGCCGACAAAGCGCGCGTTGAACTGCCCGGGTCCTTCGGTACGCAAAAGCCCGATGTCGATGGTCCAGTATTCTGTGGGCACAAAGGCGCGGATTTCCTCCTCACGGTCAACCACAAGCCGCGTGGCGACCGATTGCACGCGTCCGGCCGACAAGCCGGGCTTGACCTTGCGCCACAGCAGCGGAGAAAGCTGGTAGCCGACGATGCGGTCCAATGCGCGCCGCGCCTGCTGCGCGTCGATCAGATCCATATCCAGCGCGCGGGGGCGCCGGATGCTGTCCTGCACAACGTTCTTGGTGATTTCATTGAAGGTGACGCGCTGCACCTGATCGTCGGACAGGCCAAGCAGCTCCTTGACATGCCAGGAGATGGCCTCGCCCTCGCGGTCGGGGTCGGTGGCCAGATAGACGGTGTCCGCTTTGGCCGCTTCCTTTTTCAGTTCGTTGATGGTCTTTTCCTTGCCGACCACCGGCTGATAGTCCATGACAAAGCCATCCATTTCGAGCCCCATTTTGGAGCGGGGCAGGTCGCGCAGATGACCCATGGTGGCTTTGACGGTGAACTGGCCGCCAAGATATTTTGCGATGGTTTTGGCCTTGGCGGGGGACTCCACGATGACGAGATGAGACATGTTATTGATCTTCCTCCAAAGACAATGAATAGCGTCCGCCGGGCAGAGCCGTGAGGATGCCTTCGAGTTCGAGCATGGTCAGCTCGCGCAGCACACGCGATATGGGCAGCGAGACGGCGCGGGCAATTTCGTCGGCGTTTTTGGGCGCTCCGACCAGAGAAACCAGAACGGCCTGACCGGCTTCGGAAAAGCGCTCCAGCAGCGGCGAAAGATCGATGGGCTTCGGCGCGGGCGTCACCGCCGCTTTGGTCTTTTTCGAAGCGACGGGCACCTTTTGGTTGTCGGCCACCGTCAGCAGGCCGGAAGGTTCGTCACGTGCGCCGGGATAGGTGACGATGTCCTGCGGCGCGAAGTTTCTCTCGATGATTTTCTGCGGGTAGAGCGCCGCATATTCCTTCAGAATGTCGGACGGCTCACAGACCAGCTGCGCACCCGCCTGAATGAGCGCGTTGGCACCGCGGCTCTCGGGAGAGTCGATGTTGCCCGGGACGGCGAACACGTCGCGGCCCTGCTCCAACGCATAGCGCGCCGTAATCAGCGAGCCCGAATGCGCGGGCGCTTCGACAACCAGTGTGCCCAGCGAAAGACCGCTGAGCAGACGGTTGCGCACCGGAAAATGGGAACCGATGGCACGGGTGCCGGGCGGGTACTCGCTCAGCAGAAGACCGGTGGCCGCGATGTCGTGATACAGCTTGGTGTTGTCGGCGGGATAGACAACATCCACACCGCAGCCCAGCACCGCGACAGTAAACGCGCCGGCCTGCAGCGCGGCGATGTGGGCGCACGCGTCGATGCCGCGCGCCAGTCCCGAAACAATGACAACGCCGGCGCGCGCCAGTCCATAGGCCAAGCGCGACGCGGCCTGCTGGCCATAGGGTGAGGCCGAACGCGAACCGACGACGCACAGCGCCGCCTCCTCGTCTAGGGACGGAAGCTTGCCTTTGTAATACAGCACGCAGGGCGGATCAAAAATGTTTTTCAGCCGCTCGGGGTACAGCGCGTCCTGCTGGGTGAGAAGCCGGATACCCTTCGATTCGCACTGCTCCAGAATGAGTTCGGCCGTCGAGAGGTCGTGCGACATGATGTCGCGTCGCTCGGCAGAGGTGAGCCCTTCCGGGCCGACCAGTTCCTGCTCGTCGGCGAAAAAGAGGTTCTCGGGCGTGCCGAAGCGGTAGAGCAGGTCGTTTCGCTTGCGGGCGTTGAGCGTGGGTAGATTGGCCAGCCAAAGCCAGTATTTCATCGACAGTTCGGTCACCCCCTCGGAATGAGATGATGGAGCGTGAAACAACGAAAAAGGGAATACTCAAAATCAGAGGCTATCAGCGATTACCTTGACATTTCCCAGAGCAGGATGGCCGCACAGGCGGCAACGCCCAGCGACTCGCAGCCGGGCGCCATCGGGACGGTGACCCGTCGGTCGGCGCGCGCCAGAAGCTTATCACTCAGGCCGTTGCCCTCGTTGCCCAGAAGAACCAGCGTGTCGTCCCACGTCATATCCTGAGCGCGTATGGCGTCGTCGTGGGGTACGGTGGCGCAGACCGACAGCCGGCACGACGCAAAAAAGGCGTCGGTCGCGGTGACTTCCCGTATCGGGACATGAAAGGCAGCGCCCATCGAGGCTCGAAGGGCTTTGGGAGAGAAAGGGTCGGCCGCTTTGACATCCAAAAGAACCGAATCGCACCCAAAGGCGCGGGCGCTGCGCAGAATAGAGCCCACGTTGCCCGGATCCTGCAATCCCTCCAAATAGAGGTGCCGTCCCCGAACCGGCGGCTCGCCGGTGAGCAGGGGCGGGATCTTGGCCAAAAACACAACGCCCTCAGGCGATGCGGAGGGGGACAGATAGGCGAGAAGATCGTCGGGCACCTCCACCCGTTCCACCGTATCGGGCAGAGACGGCAATGTGACGCCCGCCGCGAAAATAACGGTGGTGAGAAGCGCATGAGGCACTTCCTCCAACAGAAGAAAGCTGTCGCCCAACAAAAGTCCGCAGGCGCGCCGCGCCGTGCGGTCGCGGGACAGTTTGACACAGGATTGCACAAGCGGGTTCTTCCGGCTGGTGATTCTGTGAGTGGTCATCCGATCACCGTCCTCGGTTCACAGCGGCACAGGCGGAAATCCCGGCCAGTTTCGGCCAATCGTTCGCGTCGGACTGTATCGGGCGTCACGCTCATAGCGGCGCCTCGGTGCCCTCGGGCAGAGGCTTCATCGTGGGGAAAAAGATGACGTCGCGAATGGAGGGACTGTTTGTAAACAGCATGGCCATGCGGTCAATGCCGATGCCGCAGCCGGCGGTGGGCGGCATACCGTACTCCAGCGCGGTCAGGAAGTCCTCATCCATCATACCGGCCTCCTCGTCGCCGGCGGCGCGCAGCGCGGCCTGACGCAGGAAGCGGGCGCGCTGGTCAATGGGGTCGTTGAGCTCGGAAAAGGCGTTGGCCATTTCGCGGCGCGTGATGAACAGCTCGAATCGGTCGGCCAGACGCGGGTCGTCGGCGCAGCGCTTGGCCAGCGGTGACACCTCGACCGGATGCCGCGTGATGAAAGTGGGCTGAACCAGCTGCTCTTCGACTTTCTGATCGAAGCACTCATAGAGCCAGCCACCCCAAGTGAGGTCGGCCGCGCCGAACACACCGATGCTTTCGGCGGCCGCTTTGGCCTGCGCGTCCGAATCGAAGGAGAGAAAATCAATCCCGGTGACTTCTTTGACGGCGTCCGCCATCGAGAGCCGCCGCCAGGGGGTTTTGAGACAGATGGACTCCTCGCCGTAGGGCAGCGTGTCGGAGCCCAGAATATCGACGGCGACCGACGACAGCATGTTCTCGGTCAGCGCCATCATCCCGTCGCAGTTCATGTAGGCCTCGTACAGCTCGATGGTGGTGAACTCGGGGTTGTGCTTGACCGACATACCCTCGTTGCGGAAAATCCGCCCGATTTCATAGACGCGGTCAAACCCGCCCACGATGAGCCGTTTCAGATGCAGCTCGGTGGCGATGCGCAGATAGAGGTCGAGATCCAGCGTGTTGTGATGCGTGATGAAGGGGCGAGCGTTGGCGCCGCCCGAAATGGAGCTGAGCACCGGCGTCTCGACCTCCAGATAGCCCCGGGCATCGAGGAAGTTGCGGATGCCGCGTGTCAGAAGGCTTCGGATTTCAAACGTGCGCCGCACGTCGGGATTCATGATGAGGTCGACATAGCGCTGGCGGTAACGCAGCTCGGTGTCGGTCAAACCGTGGTATTTCTCAGGCAGCGGGCGCAATGACTTGGACAGCAAGGTGAGCGTGTGGCAGTGCACCGAAATCTCACCGCGCCGGGTACGAAAGACCAATCCGGTCACACCGGCAATGTCGCCGATGTCCATCTTTTTCAGGCGCGCGAACGCGTCCTCGCCCAGATCGTCCACCTTGGCATACAATTGAATACGTCCCTTGGTGTCGAGTAAATCACAAAAAAAGGCCTTTCCCATGTCCCGTTTTGACATGATCCGTCCGGCCAGGGCGACGGTTTTTCCGTCCATTTGCTCAAAGTCAGCGAGAATGTCGGCGCTGTAGGCATCCACATCAAAGGAAGTCAGTCGGAAGGGATCCTGCCCTTCGTCCCGGAGGGTCTGGAGCTTGTCCCGCCGAATGGCAAGCAGCTCGGACAGGCTTTCAATGGTTTCGGACACGGTGTTCAACTCCTAAATGTTGGTTTGCATATTGCATCAGTGTTTACCCAAGAAAAAGGACGATTGTTGGATGAGAAACATTCACCCAACAATCGAATAGAGACTTATACTTCAATGCTCTCGATTTGATATCGGAGCGTACCGGCCGGAACCTCAAAGGCGACGGTATCGCCGATGTGCCCCCCCAACAGCGCGCGGCCGAAGGGTGACTCATCCGATATGAGGCTCTGCAACGGATTGGCTTCCTGTGAGCCGACCAGTGTGTAGATTTCACGTTCGCGGGAATCAAGGTCGGTGACCGCGACGCGGCAGCCGGTCACAACCGAATCACAGGGTAAATTGTCCTTTTCAATGATGACGGCGTGAGAGATGATGTTCTCCAGCTCGACCATCCGGGAAAAGACCTTGCCCTGTTCGTTTTTGGCTTCGTCGTATTCACAGTTTTCCGATAAATCGCCAAAGGAACGCGCTTCCTTGATTTGTTCGGCGATTTCCCGCTCGCGGACGGTACGGATATAGTTCAGTTCGTTCTGCAGCTCCTGCAGACGTTCGGCGGTAAGTTTATAAGTCTTGTTCATGTTCTTTCAGTCACCTGCCTGCAAAAAATGCGTGTACCCAAAAAATGAAGGGATATTATGGAGGGGATTGAACGGTGCCGCAGACAGCGGAACATCGCGAAAAACCGCCGGTATGACGCCCGAAAATGGAAAGTCATTCATGGCATTAGTCATTAGTATAAGGTTGCATCGGGCATTTGTCAAGAGTGAAGACCTCTGCACGCTCGCTAAAAATTCCCACGAATTTGACGCTCCGTTTACGCAGTTTCGACAAAACCAGACGAAAACGAGGGAGAAAAAAACCGAAAATCGCCGGAAAGAAAGTCTCCTGTTGTCAGCTGGCCCTCGGCAAAGAGCGCGGCCAGAAGCGGCTCCGGGGGCAGCGCGTCTGCGAACAGTGCCCGAAAAGGCGCAGGCGGACGCAGGTCAACGGAGAGCCAGGCGACACCGCGTGCTCGGGCGGGAGACTCTTCAAAAAGCGGAAGAATCCGGGTGTCGGAGGCAAGGATCCGGGAAAAGGATTCGTCGGGGGGGTCAAACAGCAGGTGCAGCCGGCAGCGCTGCAGCTCGGCGGCGGGAGGGTGCGCAAAGACGGACACGCCATAGCGCCGCTGCAGGGCCAGACAGAAGGTGGAGGCGTCGCGCCCAGTGCAAAGGGAGAGGCATCGCGCGTGTCTGCAAAGCTGCTCGGCGGCCAAAACCATATCCGATGAAAGGGATTGGCCATGGAGCGCGATGTGCAGCTCAGGCGGCTGCCAGCCCAGCTGTTCGGCGGCGGAGACGGCCAGCCGCGCGGCCAATCGCCGATACAGAGGCAGCGGACTGGGGATACGAATGCCGAAGGCGGGGAATTGTGCCCCATAGGGAAAGTCGTCGGGCGCGACGATATATCGGGTATGGCGCTCGGCCAACGACTGCAACAGTTGCTCCGCTCGCTGTGCGTCGGAACTCGCGTGGCCTGTCAGCATAAGAACGGCTTCCCAAACGCGTGCCCGGGTACATGTGCGCTCGGCGAGACGATAAGGCGGGTCGCGTCGATGGGAAGAAAAACGAGCCCGCCATCCGGTGCGGCCAGGCAGGCGTGCCATTTGAATGAGAGCTGTCATAATCCCGGGCTCACCCGCCTTTCCGCAAGCGGTAACGTCACCAGTATACGGCTCAAGGAGGGGATTTAGAATCGAATATGAGAGCGGTCGTCGGAGAGAAAGGCTGGGACAAGACGGCTCAAAATGTCGCGTAGAACTATTGAGATAGGCAAAGCACCCCCCGCTGTCCGGGAGGTGCTTTGGTACGAAACCATCGACAATCTATGATGTCATTCGCTCAGCAGACGAATGGCGGCCTGCAGCTGACGATCCTGCTCAAACGTGAGGAAAGAAAACCGTTCCTTCTCGTCCTGCGTCAAAACAATGACCTCGTCGGGGACAACGCCGGTGTCTGCCAGACTGGCGCCGTGCGGGGTAAAATACTCGCGGGTGGACAGCCAAAGCACCGCTTTGTCGGGGAGTTCATTGGGTGTTTGAGCAAAACCCTTGCCGGTCGTTTTTTCGCCGATCAAGGTGACGTCGGCCAGACCGTCCTGTGTATACTCCTGCAGAACGGCGGCAAAAAGCTCGGCGGCGCTGTAGGTGCGCTCGTTGATGAGAACCGCCATGGGCAGATCGACACACAGCGCGTCGCTGGTTCGGGGCGGATCATTGTCGCCCTTACCGCGTATGGTCATGATGGTTCCTTCGGGCAAAAGCGTATCCAACATGGAACAGAGCACCGCCGCCAGACCGCCCGGGTTGTTGCGCACGTCGAATATGATGCCCGAAACATGGGCGTTTTGCAGCTTGCGCACCGCGTCGTTGAACTCTAAATCAACGCCCTCCTCAAAATGAAGAATGCGTACAATACCCAGGTTGGGCCCCTCGAGAATTTCGGAGGAGACCGCTCTTCGGGTTGAAATACGGCGTTCCACCGAAAGAGTGACAGTGGAATCGTCCGAGGCGCGATAGAGAGTGAGCGACACCTTGGTGCCCTCGTCCCCGCCCAGCATGGCAAGGGCTTCGTCGTAATTGGCGGTCGCGATGTCCCGGTTGTCGATTTTTACGATGACGTCCCGCGGGGCAATGCCCGCCTGGGCGGCCGGCGAACCGTCATAGACGTCGACGACCAGAAGTCCGCCGTCGTCCTGTGTGACCGTGAGGCCGATGCCCACATATTGGTTGCCTGGATCGTTTGACACTCGTTCGTACTGCTTGGCGGAGTAATAGCGGGAATAAGGGTCGCCCAGCGCGTCCACCATGCCTTCAATGGCGCCGTCCAGCAACGCGTCTTCGTCGACCTCGCCCACGTAGGATTTCTGAATGATCTCACGGGCTTTGAAGAATTTTTCGATCTCCGTCCGCTCTTCATTGAGTCTTATAACCTCGGCGTTGAGCTCATTTGTTACTGTCGTAAGGGTAATGATATAGGTGCAGGCGGCCACCAAAAGGCAAATGGCGAATACGGTGCCGGGCGTAAAGTGTTTTTTCAATTTCCGATCCATCCTCACAGAAATACATGCCCACACCGACCGGGCGCCCAAACGGGCACCCGAATGGGGCGGGCATGGAGGTTTATATTGTGGTTATCTTGGCGCTGGGGTAAAGGTGCGCCGTTGACCACAGCGGCCGATTACGGGCTGACATAGTCGAGAGGGTCGACGCGGTTGCCGTTGAGACGCACCTCGAAATGCAAGTGATTGCCGGTGGAGACGCCAGTACTGCCGACATAACCGATGACATCGCCGGCCTCAACCGCCTCACCAGACGAAACGGCGATTTTGCTCATGTGACCGTAAAGGGTGAGCAGTCCGCCGCCATGGGTGATGGTTACACAGTTGCCATAGCCGCCGTTGTAGGAGGCGGTCGCGACCACGCCGCTGTTGGAGGCGTGGATCGGCGTACCCTTGGAGGCGGGGATGTCGATACCGGTGTGCATACGGGTGTTGCCATAGACGGGATGGGTGCGGTTGCCGAAATAGGAGCTGATACGGGAATAGCCGGGCAACGGCCAGTTGAACTGGCCGCCTACAAAGTTGGCCGGGACGTTAACGACGTTGCTGCCGTCGCTGTTGCTGGCCGCAGCGGCCTGACGCGCGATTTCGGCCAGCGCCGCGTCAATTTCCGCCTGAATCTGATCCTGGGCGGCATCGGCTTCATCCATAGCCGTCAAATCGGTGGTTTCTTCGTTTTCGAGATCCTCAATCATTTTTATCTGGTCGGCCAGCTGCCCGGAGAGCGCCCCGCGAAGGTCGTCCAAGTTCGACATGGCCGTTTGTTGCTCCGCCAAGTCCGCGTCCAGGGCCGTGCGGGCTGTCTTGATGCGATCCTGCGTTTCTTTCATGAGCGCCAGAATGCTCTGGTCGTACTCCATGATTTCCTGCATGGTGCCCATGCGTCCCAGCAGGTCGGAGTAGCTGTCGCCGCCGAGCAGCACGTCGAGGTACTGAGCGTCGCCTGCCTCCTCCATGGCGCGCACGCGGGCCCGGAAAAGCGCGTCCTGATCGGCTTCGTCCAACAGGGCCTGCGCAAGCTCCGCCTCGTTGTCCGCGATTTGGGCATCCAGCGCGTCAATGAGACTGGTGACGGCCTCAATCTCGGCGTCGGTGTTTTGGATCTGGTTGTCGAGCGCGGTCTTTTGCTCAATGGCGGAAGCATGCTGCTGCCGGGTTGCATCAAGATCGGTCTGCAATTTGTCGCGCTGTGCGGCCAGAGCGGCCGCGTTTTCGCGCAGAACATCCAGCTCTGCCGGTCCGGGGGCGGCGGTAGCCGGCGCCGCTACGGACATGATGAGCCCCAGAGACAGGGCAAACAACATGATAACAACAATGACAATGGCGAGGATGCGGGTTTTGCGGCTCATAGCGTATCAACTCACTTACTATGTAAAATCAAAAATAAACTCATGGGTCACCTTCATGGAAGGGCAAATGAATCATCATTTATTGTATAACAGAAATAGGGGAGGAGGCAAGAGGGAAAAAGAGCAAGCGGGAAAAAGAGAATGTCAGACTTTCAGGAAACGGCGGATGGTCACGGTACTGCCGCCGACACCAATGAGGAAGCCGGCCAATATGAACACGCCCAAAACTGGCCAGAGGATATCGGAAAACGGCATCGACTGAATGCTCATGACGCCGCCCAAACCTGAAATGATCTGGTCGGTGATAAAGGAATAGACATTCATCTGTAGCAAAAACGCGATGAACGCGCCGACAAGGCCCAAAATGGCGCCCTCGATCATAAAGGGCAGACGAATAAAGCGTTTGGTGGCGCCCACGATGCGCATGATGCCGATTTCCTCGCGGCGCGCGTAGGTGGCCAAACGAATGGTGTTGGAAATAATGAAGACCGAAACGCCCATCAACACGATAATCAGAATCAGGCAAACCGTGTTGACGACACTACGCGTGGAGATGAGATTTTGCGCCAGGTTGGTGTCAGCCAGCACGCGCGCCACGCCTTTTGTTTCCTCCAGAAGTGTGACCGTCTGATCAAGCTCCTCAATGGAGCGTAAGCGCACCACATAGCGGTCGCGTAGCGGATTCTTGCCCTTCAGGGTGCTGATGGTCTCGCTGTATTCGGCGTCAACGTTTCGGCTGAATTCCTCGAGAGCCTCATCTTTGGTAACAAAGGTCGATTCGGCCACATTGGACAGCGCGTCGATCTGCGGTTTTATAGCACGCGCTTCGTTCTCTGAAAAACGCTCATCGACAAAGACCAGCACCTCGGTCTCACTCTGGATGCCCGCGATGATGTGGTCAAGATTGAAAGCGACCAAGGCAAAACTACCCATAATGAGCAGACAGGCCACAATGACACCGACAGCGGCAAAACTCATGAAACCGTGAAGAAAAATGCCGCGGACGCCTTCACGGAAAAAATACCTAGACTCGTGACGTTTCATAATGATAATACCCACCTGTTCTGTCGCTGATGATACTGCCGCTGTTGATGGCGACCACACGCTTGGAAAAGCGGTTGACCAGCTCTTTTTCGTGCGTGACGGCCAATACGGTGGTGCCCAGAGAGTTGATCCGCTCCAGAAGCGTCATGATTTCCAAACTGCGCGCCGGATCCAGATTGCCGGTGGGCTCGTCGGCAATGATCATTTTGGGATTGTTTATGATGGCGCGCGCAATGGCCACCCGCTGCTGCTCTCCGCCCGAGAGTTCGTGCGGACGGCGACGGGATTTGTGCGTCAGTCCCACCAGATCCAGTACGTATGGAACGCGCAGCCGGATTTCACGGGGCGACGCGCCGACGACGCGCATGGCAAACGCGACGTTTTCGTAAACAGATTTATTTTCAATCAAACGGAAATCCTGAAAAAT
>JAVBPF010000025.1:0-4874 GCA_031549735.1 Oscillospiraceae bacterium | reverse complement strand
ACGCCCGCGACCATCGGCCTCTTGCAGTAAGTGAAGAAAAAACGCGCGACCAGCAGGGTGATGAGGATTGACGGCAAGGCCATGCCCAGTGTGGCCACCAGCGCGCCGGGCAGCCCGCCCAGCTTCGTGCCGGCAAAAGTGGCCGCGTTGATGGCGAACGGGCCGGGTGTCATCTGCGAGATGGCGACCATGTCGTGCGCTTCCGCGGCGGTCAGGAAGCCTGCCGTGACCAGGTTTTGGCTGATGAGCGGCACCATGGCCGCGCCGCCGCCGAATGTGAACAGGCCGACCTGAAAGCAGAGCCAAAACAATGTGAAAAGATCAGGCATGGTCGTCACCCGCTTCCTCATGTCGGGTGGCGCGCTTAACTTTGAGCTGCCGGCAAAGGGTCAGGGCATAGCCGGTCAGTCCGCCGGCCAGGAGTATAAAGATGAGATTCAGCGACGGCACGAACACCGTGACGGCCAGCGCCCCGGCAAAAAGCACCCAGCCCGGCAGACCGCGCACCGACGATTTCCAGAGCGTCCAAACGGCGGCCAGCAGCAGACCGGTTACCCCGGCACGAATGCCCTTGAGGGCGCCCAACACATAGGGGTTGTCGATGAAGGCGTGATAGAGCACCGTGACGACCGACAGCACGCCGATTGAGGGCAGCATGGCGCCCAGCGCCGCGACCAGCGCGCCGGCCATGCCGGCGATACGGTAGCCAACCAGCAGGGCGGTGTTGACGGCGAGAACGCCGGGCAACGACTGCGCCACGGCCAGCAGGTCGGTGATATCCTCCTGGGGGATCCAGCGGTTTTTCTCGACGAAATCGCGTGACATTTGGGGAATCATCGCGTAACCGCCGCCGAAAGTGAAGAACCCGATTTTCAGCATGGTTGTAAAAATGTGCACAAGCACACGGACGTCCGGCGGGGAGCCGGGCGTCCGTGTCTGTTTTGTCGTCTTCGCTTTTTCTTCCACAACGATAGTATATGCGTTTTTTGCGCGTTTATTTATTCTCATGGCTGTAGTAATTGATGAGACAGCCGGCCAGCAGTATATCGCGTTCGGTGCGGGTCAGTCCGCCGAAGCGAAGTGTGATGACCTGCGCGGTTCCCTCGTGTGTCCACACGGCGGACACCTCGTCAGTGTCTTCGGACAGAAGCGCTATGCGGAGGTTATCAATGCGGAAGGTGTCGCCGCAGGCGGGGCGGGAAGCGCCCAGCTCATCCCACACAAAGGGCAGCATGCCCCAGTTGATTAGGTTGGCGCGGTAACGGCGGGTGGCATATTCTCTGGCGATGTTGGCCACGCCACCCAGCACACGCTGGCAGGAGGCCGCCTGTTCGCGCGCCGAGCCGTCGCCGGGTTTCAGTGCGACCACAACGCTGCCCTGACCGGGCGCGTTCGGATGTGTGCTCTGACGGGTTTGCTCCAGCGCGCGGATGTCCTTGGCGCGGCCGACGTAGCCGGGGTCTTTGCGCGACAGCGCGAACTCGGACAGCTTATAGGGATTGGAACGATAAGATGAGGTCTCGCCCGACGGAATCAGCTCGTCGGTGGTGGTGACCGGATCGTAGATGGCCGAGGCCACGGTGAGGAAAAGAGTGTCGGGCAGCGGGATGAAATTCGGCCAATCGGCGATGTTGGGGCCGAACACCAGATTGCGTTCCGGCTGCGCATTGTCCAGACCCGAATAGACACGCGCTTTGTAGGGCGCGTCGTCGAAGCGGTAATCACTTTCGGACGGTTCCTCCGGCACATGGGGAAGCTCGGTGGCCGCCGTCAGCAGACCGCCGCGGGCGGCGGTGGCCGCGATGGAACGGGCGTCCATCAGTGCGACAAAGGCCGACTGTCCCTGATCGGGCTTGGAGCCTTCGCGGCTGGGGAAATTGCGGGTGGCGTGACGGATGGAGAAGCCGGTGTTTTCGGGCACGTCGCCCGCGCCGAAGCAGGGGCCGCAAAAGGCGCTGCGCACGGTCGCGCCCACAGCCATCAGGTCGCCCAGAATGCCCTTGCGGGACAGATCCAGCATCATCGGTTGGCTGGCGGGGTAGACCGACAGCGGGAAGTCGCCCAATTGCCCGCCCGAGAGGATCTTGTTGGCCTGTACAATGTTTTCGTATAGCCCGCCCGAACAGCCCACAATGACACCCTGGTCGACGCGGACACCGTCCTTGTTCATCTTGCCGGAGAGCTCAGGCGCCTTGTCGAGATTCCACTGGCGCTTCGCCTCCTGCGCCACCTCATGGAACAGGTCGGCGGCGTTGGCGCGGAAGTCGGTCACGGTGAAGGCGCGGCTGGGGTGGACGGGCAGGGCGATCATCGGCTCTATGGTCGACAGGTCGATCTCAATGAGCGCGTCGTAATAGGCCAGCTCGGCGGGCTCAATTTTTCGATAGGCATCGGCGCGGCCGAACACAGCAAGCTCACGCTCGGTGCGCTCATCGGTTTTCCAGATGGTGGACAGGCAGGTCGTCTCGGTTGTCATGACGTCGATGCCGTTGCGGTAGTCCATCGAGAGATTGGCGATGCCGTCGCCGACAAACTCCAGCACCTTGTTTTTGACCAATCCGTCAGGGAAAACGGCGCCCACCAGCGCGATGGCCACGTCGTGCGGGCCGACGCCGGGCTGCGGCTTTCCGGTCAGACGAACGGCCACAATGTCGGGATAGGCGATGTCGTAGGTACGGGACAGCAGCTGCTTGACCAGCTCGGGGCCGCCCTCGCCGACGGCTATGGTACCGTAAGGGCCGTAACGGGTGTGGCTGTCGGAGGCCAGAATCATGCGGCCGCCGCCGGCCATGGTTTCACGCATGTATTGGTGAATGACGGCCATGTGCGGCGGGACAAACACACCGCCGTATTTGCGCGCGGCCGACAGTCCGAACACGTGGTCGTCCTCGTTGATGGTGCCGCCGACGGCGCACAGCGTGTTGTGGCAGCAGGTGAGGATGTAGGGGACCGGAAACGCGGTGAGGCCGGACGCCCGGGCCGTCTGGATGATGCCGACATAGGTGATGTCGTGTGAGGCCAGCGCGTCAAAAGAAAGGCACAACCCGGACGTGTCTTTGCCCCGGTTGTGCGCTGATAAAATCCGATAGGCCATGGTGCCGGTCTTCGCCTGCTCGGGCGCGGGCAGGCCGGGTGTGCTCTGGATGGGAATTTCCTTTTTGAGATAGACGCCGCCGGGGGTGTACTTTACCATGGGGTGCTCTCCTTACCTTGGCCGGACGTGTTGCTCCAGCCGTGTTATTTCATGCTCCCGGTGTTGGGGAGGCTGTACAGATCGATACGCCAGTCACCGTTTGACAGCTCCGGGCGTTCGGTTGCGATTTGCAGGGTAATGTCCACCGGAACGCCAACCTCCGTCAAATAATCATTTACCGCGCGTACCAAAGCTTTTTGGCGTCGGCTCTGACTGTTGCTCCCACTGACGCAGTCGATGATGATGCGGTCGGAATAGGGGTTCTCGCGGGACAGCAGAAATGTGTCGATGGAGGCTCTTTGGATATCATTGAGCTCGGTCGCGTCGGCGCCGAAACGGAGAGAAATCGAATTGGAGATAGTTTGACCGTCGTCCGGTGGGGCGACGGGGGCCGTCGAGGGGGTGGAAGTGGGGATGGTTCCGGGGTCACCGGTTCCCGAAGTGTCGGTGCCGGGGGTTGGGCTGCCCGCGGGATCGGCGGGGTCGGACGAAGGATCGACAGCAGCGGACTCCTCCGCCGAAGGGGGCGCCGGGGCAGAGCTTGTCGAATCGGGCGCCGGCGAGACATCATTTGAAGGCATGTCCGAGACGGAATCGGGGGATCCGGAAACGGGGGCACCCGAAACAGGCGGCTCGGGCAGTCCGGCATCAGAAGCTGTCAGCGCTTTGACACCCCAGGCGACGACAAGCAAAAAGACCGCCGCAAGGACGGTTACACTGAGTTTTCCTTTGGAAGTCAGTTGATAGCGCACGGTGATTCAATCCTTACGGCAGCCCGGCGGCCTGTGCGCGGCGCTGCCTCGTGTTCTCGCGTCCCGCAACGGACGCAAAAGCCTGTCATGTAAAGAGGGCGGTGTTTTTACCACTCTGTTCCTTCACGGTTGTGAGAAAACAGGCGCGCAAAATCACCGACCTTTAAGGTAAAGCTGATTCAGTGCGGCACGCATCACGGCGGGCCGACGAGATTCTTCGTTCCTGTCAAGCCTCGAGCGCCGGTCATGGCCGGACAAATAAGCCATCTCCGATCCGTAAAAGCAGAATCGGTTTGCGCAAGAGCCGCTTCTTGGTTTTCCCGGCTCTGCGATTTCTTATTTCCCCTATGCCCGGACGAGGCTCTTCGTCTATTACTCGGTCACGAAGTCCAGCACGTCTTTTAACCGCTGCGCCTCGTCCTCAATGGACAGGAACTGCCGCTTATGTAGATTTTTGCGCTCGTCAATGGTCTCCTGAACGCGCTCGATCTGCGCTTCAAGAGCCTGAATTTCCTCGGAGTAACGGTTGATGAGCTCGTCGGAGCGGGCGGCAAAGGTCGCCAGGTATTCGTTGAGGCGGGAGACGCGCTCAATGCCGTCGGCCACCATGTTGTCAAAGCTGAAGCCGGAGGCCGAAACGATTTTGGTGATGATGGAGCGGCGCAGCTCGGTGGGGAGCGAATCGGGCAGCGTGCTGATGTATTCCTCGATGAGGAATATGGTGTCGATGCCGCCGGTGCCCAAGCCAAAGGAACGATACAGTGTATCGATATCCATATACCCGTCGACATCCTGTGCGGGCGCGTCAACATTGTCCCAGAAGGAATCCTCGTTGAAGCCGTCGTTCATCGCCGGCGCGCGGCGGTACGCGGCGTCGTTGTCCAGCGCAGGATAACGCTCCCGGACAAACGGCTCGGCGTTGGCCGGCG
>JAVBPF010000013.1:0-24392 GCA_031549735.1 Oscillospiraceae bacterium | reverse complement strand
AGGAACAATATGGTCGACCATTTCGCGGCGTTGCTCTCTCACAACCGGACGTTTCATGGGTCGCAGAGCGGCCAAATGAGACCCTCCACGAACAATCAACGTACGATGCGGCGAGCGGCAAGCCGTTTGGCTTGAAAAACAATAGAAGAGCCGAGTCGACGCGCAGGTGATTCCTGCGTCAGGAAGAAGCTACTCTCCCGCGGACTCCGCCGCCCATGCGTCAAAGCCAGCCATCACGGCGTCATAGGTTTGCCCCGTGATGTCGGGCATCTTTCCGCCCCAAGCGGACTTGGCGGCGGCAAATCCTTTTTCAACAGCGTTCCGCAGCATGGTGATTTTGGACGGATCCCCGCCCGACAGCGCCTTTGCGAAATCCAAAATGCGCTCGGAGGTCTGCTTGACGCCGTAATACCCATCCTCGGCGATGTCGGCCTGCGCTTGCTCAATATCTTGGCGGCTGATATTGAGGATTTTATTCTGAAGCGAGGTCAGAGAAGTCTCCGACTTGCGCCCCTGATTGGTAAGTAGGTTCACCACAAGGTCGCGCAGCTGATTGTACGGCTGCTCGGCCTGTGTCTTTAGCTTGGCAATAGCCTCCGCATCCGGTTTGTAGGTGGCGGCGGTCTCTGTCGTCGACCCCAGCGCTACTGTATCCTGCAGCTCCGTAGTCATGGTCTCCGCGTTCAGCGCGGCTGTCGCCGTGGCGTTGTAGGTCTTTACCGTTGAATACCCGTTATGGTTGCCCACAGGCTGGATGCTCACAGCAGATCTCTCCCTTGAATGAGATACCGCCCAAAAGCGGCTCGCGGCATCAATCCCTGTCCCCGCGTCCATGCGGCGTCCCACGTTGAAATCCTGTTGGGAATAGGGTGATCCTTCATATACATTATCGAATGCCATAGACGAAAACTTTAGTGAAAACGCCCAACTTTTGCAGAAAAATTCGTGTGACCGTCACCGCCCCAGCAGAGCGGCGCCAATAATGCCCGCGTCGTTGCCCAATTGTGCGGCCTCCAGACGCGTCCGCCGCACCTCTCGAAAGAACGGATAGGCATCAAGCCTCTGCCGTAGAGGCGCTAGCAGCCTCTCCCCTTCCCGTCCGACGCCTCCGCCCAGGCAGATGAGCTCGGGCTGGAAGGTGTTGACCACGCCGATGATTCCGATGGATAAGTAGTCGAAATAGCGTTCCAGCACACCATTCGCCGCCGGATCGCCCTGCCGCGCCGTCTCAAAAGCCGTACGGCCGCTTACATGTTCAATCGTCCCGGCCGTTTGCCAGAGCAAGCTGTCCGGATGAAGCCGCATGGCTTCCCGCGTTTGCGCGACCAAAGCGCGCGCCGACACATACATCTCCCAGCAACCGTTTTGCCCGCAGCCGCAGGGCAGACCGCCGGCCTCAATCACCAGATGCCCCATCTCACCGGCCGCGCCGTTGACGCCCTCATAGAGCTGCCCGTTCAGGATAAAGCCACTGCCCAAACCGGTGCCCAGCGTCAGCACGACCATTTGGGACACGCCGCGGCCCGCGCCGGCCACATATTCGCCCCAGGCCGCCGCGTTGGCGTCGTTGTGAAGATGTACCGGCGATGAAAAAAAGCGCCCCAAGGCGCGTGCGATGGGCATATGGTCAAAGGGAATGTTGCAGGTCTGTATAATAATCCCTTTTTCGTTGTCCACCAGCCCAGGCACTCCGAGACCGATCGATTGCGGTTCCTCATTCCCGGACACTTGGCGGCACAGGGAAACAATGTCGTCCGCAACAGCTTGCGCGCCCCGCTCAGGACGGGTGGAGCACTTGGCTTTTTGAACTATGCGTCCGGACTCATCGACCAGCCCAGCCGCCAGATTGGTGCCGCCAATGTCAACACCGATGTGCATACAAACACGCCCCTTCCATTCCGGCCTGCTCAGCGCTTTACAACATCCCCAACGCACTGGCGCGCTCGGCTTCCTCAAAATGCTCGCTGATGCGGTCGGTAAAGTCGCGCGCGGCGTTATAACCCATCTTTTTGTGCCGGTTGTTCATGGCGGCCACCTCAATGATGACGGCCAGATTGCGCCCCGGCTTGACCGGGACGGTCAGCGACGGCACCGAAACGTCCAGAATCTCAGTTGTCAGGCTTTCCAGCCCCAACCGATCATATTGCGTGGCCTCGTCCCATTGCTCGATGTTGATGATTAGATCCACCTTTTCGGTGGGCTTAACCGCGCCCATACCAAAGATGCGCCGCACATCGACCACGCCGATGCCCCGCAGCTCGATGTAATGGCGGATAAGCTCAGGCGCCGACCCGACCAGCGTTTTGGCAGACACCTTTTTGATCTGCACAGCGTCGTCGGCGATGAGGCGGTGGCCGCGCTTGACCAGCTCAATGGCCGTCTCCGACTTGCCCACGCCGCTCTCACCCAGCAGCAGCACACCCTCGCCGTACACCTCAACCAATACGCCGTGCCGGGTGATGCGCGGCGCCAGCTCCACCTTGAGCATCTGAATCATAGCGCTGATGAGGTAGGAGGTCGACTCGTTCGTGGTCAAAACCGGTGTCTCGAACTGCCGCACCAAATCCATGCACTCCGCAAAGGGCGTAACGCCCCGTGAGAAAACCAGCGCCGGAATATGCTTGGACAGCAGCTTCTCAAAGGCGGCCTGACGGCGCTCGGGCGTAAACCGCTCGACAAACGTCGCCTCCACCTTGCCGATGACCTGAATGCGGCTGGAATCGAAATAGTCAAAAAAACCGGCCAATTGCAGACCCGGCCGGTTGACATCGTCGGTCACGATCAGGATGTCGCTCAGGTTGGGCGGCGCGTAGGCCACCTCCAGGTTGAACTCCCGGATGAGGTCGGACAGCTTGACATGATAGAGATTGTTCACAGTAACCCTCCATTGGGGAAATGTACTTGCCAGTAGTATATTCTCTTTGACCGCTGTTTTCAACCGTATATCGGAGAAAAGGCGGAGGGGCTTGAGAAAAAGGGCAAATCGCCTCCAAAAGACGTTTGCGGAACCTTCCCCGAAACCTGTCGAAAAATAAAAAACATTCCCATGGAAGGTGTTGACAAGCTGAATGGGGGGTGTATATTATGGGATTGCCTAGGTAAAGGATGGACGAAACCCTTGTGAGGCCCGCAAAAAGCAATTCCGCCGTAGAATAGGACATTAGTCACCAGAGGCTCCTTCTCATGATTTCTGGATGAGAAAGAGCCTCTGGTAGCAGGAAGTTTATTGCCTTTTGCAACGGAGGAAAGAGACATGACCCAATCGCTGAGAGCATTTCTGCTCGTGACTTTTCGTGGCTTGTGCTTTTTTGTGTATCCGCATATGCCGGAGAGCCGATTGCCCTTTTAACCTCCAATCATCAAGATATGGTGGTTGTTGGAAAGGTGAATCGCATTGATGGTGACTCTATGTATATGGATGATGTCAGCACGGTTTCAGGAGACGAAACGACGGAACGCTCGATTCAGATCACTGGAAATTTTCTCTACTATAACTACAATGGATATTTGTCCTATGCCCCTCAAAAGGAGACCCTGACAGAGGAAGACGAAGAATTCCGCCGACCGCGGCAGGGTGAATTAATACTGGTATCACTCCAGCGGCAGGGTGACGTCTATACCATTGAAAATGGAATGTTTATGATAGATAGCCTGGACATAGAAACGCTGAATGTGATTGCAAGAATTGATGACCACTGGGTTCTAAATTTGGGCGAAGCTGAATCGCTAAAATGCTACGTAAACAGTAAAGGAGCCATCACCAATTTCACTTATGGCGAGCGCCTTGTCTATTACAAAAACGAAAGCGGCGAAACAATCGAGATTCCCATCAATGCTGCTGCTTACGAAAAGAAAAAAGAACCGAGTGTGCCTGAAGACCTTGAGACGCTAAATACAGATGAGTCAGTAGATGCGGAGCGATGGCCACCGACAGAGAACAATCATGTGTCCGCACCTCAGCCATCCAATATGGTCTGGCTTTTTATTGTCATTTTCATCGGGGCGGCCATTGCCGTTTTCCTCATCTATCGACAGGGTGTAAAAAAACGACACCAACGATTATAAATCTTTCATAGAACCAGTCGAGAGATGTCCCTCGCTCGCTCCCGGCTGGTTTTGCATTCTCTTATTTCAAGTTGCTCTCCTGCGTCGCAAGCGCAGATGTACCTGAAAAGGAGAATCATGCAAAAAGTAAATCAGTACAGGAGTTCGTTGACAAACGAAGCAGCGGCGGATATTATGAAATCCCAGAAGCGAGGAAGGAAGAAACACCCTTGAAAAAACAAACCTTCGCCCTTTTGACACTCATCGTCCTGATCGGCCTGTTCGTATCCCTTTCCGCCTGTCAGACCGGAAACAGTGAAAACTCATCGGAACCGCCGGTCGTTTCCGACAACAGCGCCGACGATCAAAACGACGAGCAAATCTTCTACATGGAGTCGGTTTCGGCCGATTGCACCGGCAACACGGAAGCGCTCCATCATTTCATGACGACTGCGCAGTCAGGCGCCCCCTCCGTGCTGAGAATCAACACAATGGCGGCCGACACGGATCCGCTGGGTGTGCAAACGAATACGTCCATCTATGACCAGAGCATCACGTTCGATGGAGACCGCTACAGAATCAAGACTTCCGAGGTAGAACTTGAGTATCAATACTTCTATAGCGTAACCGGCCGCTATCCGAACGCGGCGGCCGACGAAACCATGTACATTCTGGCCAATGAGCAGTATTCCTTTGCCCAGCTCGCGGAATACGAGCTCTCCTCCGTCCGCACCGAGGAGTGGGACTATCGGATGGTGTTTTTTTCAGCACCAACACCTTAATCACACAACGCGATAACCACAAAGTGGAGACTCGACCAAACCCGGTCGAGCCTCCACTTTTATCGCATAATTCTTACTTCAAATTGTTCTCCAGCGTCGCAAGCTCGTCCATCAGCTCTTTCGGCAGACGGTCGCCAAACTGCTGGTAGAACTCGTGAATGCCCTTAGTCTCTTCGCGCCAGGTGGCCTTATCGACCGAAAGAAGATCCTTAAGCACGTCTAACGTGACCTCGTCCTCAAGCCCATCCAGCAGAATGTCCTCAGGATTCGGCTGATAGCCGATAGGCGTCTCACACGCGCCCACCTCGTCAAAGCAACGCTTGATAATCCAGTCGAGCACACGCATGTTTTCGCCGTAGCCCGGCCAAATAAAGTGGCCCTGGTCGTCGGTGCGGAACCAGTTGACGTTGAAGATCTTGGGCGCGTTGGGAATCTTTTTGCCCATGTCCAGCCAGTGCTGGAAGTAGTCGCCCATATGATAGCCGCAGAACGGGAGCATGGCCATCGGATCGCGGCGCACACCGGCCTTCAGGCCCTGCGCGGCGGCGGTCACTTCGGACGCCATAATGGAACCGACAAACACGCCGTGCTGCCAGTTTCTCGACTGATAGACCAGCGGCGCGGTTTTGGCGCGGCGTCCGCCAAAGATGAGTGCCGAGATGGGCACGCCCTGCGGGGCTTCAAACTCGCTGGAAATGCAGGGGCATTGCGAAGCCGGGGCGGTGAAGCGGCTGTTGGGATGCGCGCCCTTGGAGCCGTCGGTGCTGTCCCACTTCTCACCCTTCCAGTTGAGCGCGTTGGCGGGCGGGTTCTTGTCCAGGCCCTCCCACCAAACGGTGTTGTTGTCGAGGTTGTGCACCACATTAGTGAAGATGGTGTTCTTCTGCGTGGACAACAGCGCGTTGGGATTGGACTTCATATTGGTGCCGGGCGCGACGCCGAAGAAACCGGCCTCGGGATTGACTGCCCATAGACGTCCGTCCGGGCCGACGCGCAGCCAGGCGATGTCGTCGCCGACACACCAGACCTTGTAGCCCTTCTTCTTGTAGACCTCAGGCGGAATCAGCATGGCCAGGTTGGTCTTGCCGCAGGCCGACGGGAAAGCGGCGGCCAGATAGCGAATTTCGCCGTTGGGCGCTTCGATGCCGAGGATCAGCATGTGCTCGGCCATCCAGCCCTCATTGCGTCCGAGATAGGACGCGATGCGCAGCGCAAAGCACTTTTTACCTAACAACACATTGCCGCCGTAGCCGGAGTTGATCGACCAAATGGCGTTGTCCTCGGGGAACTGCACGATATAGCGGTTCTCCTCGTCAATGTTCGCCTTGGCGTGCAGACCGCGGGTGAAGTCGGAGGGATCTTTCGACGCGTCGAGGCACTTGATAACGCGCATGCCGATACGGGTCATAATGGCCATGTTCAGCACAACATAGATCGAATCGGTCAGTTCAATGCCGAACTTGGCAAAGGGCGATTCGGGCACTGTCATCGAAAACGGAATGACATACATGGTGCGGCCCTTCATGGCGCCCTTGTAAAGTGTGCGGAGCTTGGCGTACATCTCCTGCGGGTCCATCCAGTTGTTTGTGGGGCCGGCGTCCTTCTCCTGGCGGGAGCAGATGAAGGTGCGGTGCTCAACACGCGCCACATCGTTGATAGCGGTGCGGTGGAGGTAACAACCGGGCAGCAGCTCGGAATTCAGAGCGAGGATCTCTCCGGACGCCAGGGACTGCTTGCGCAGTTCGGCGAGCTGCTCCTCCGATCCGTCGATCCAGACGATCTGTTCGGGCTGAGTCATAGCCGCCGATTCATCGACAAACTTCAAAACAGCGGGATTGTTGGTTAGAGCCATGGTTATGTCTCCTCTCCATTGTTTTTCTCTTGATTATATTATATAGGAGTGGGCAATTGCAAGTTTTTTGCTCCCTATAGCTCAAATTATTTTGTGCGCGGCGGTCAGCGCCACCCAAGCTCTCCCTCTACTGATCATTACAATTCGTCATTTTTCAACCGCAATGACACGCGCAAAGGCCGCCTCCGCTTCCACCTTTATCGGCAATGCAAATACTTCAAACGCCTTAACACAAAGCACACTACTCAAATTCAATAAATTTTCCACTATAAAAATTTCTTTTTTTAAGAAGATGTGATGAATGTCATAGGGCGCGTGATCCGGCGAGGGCATGTCCAATCCGAGAAATGAAATGTGCCGCTCTATCAGTGCCTCGGCCAACGAACGCCCGAGGGACGGATGCTGCCCAAAGTAGATGTCCGGGTCTCCCGCAAACCGATCATGACCCGTCAGCACCAAAACGGCGTCGCCCGCGCGCACATCGTCCAGGTTGACGTCTGACGCATCAATCACATCAAGCCCACGCGCGTCGAGCAAAACACCCCGGCCGATGAAGCGTTCGGGCGGAAAATCGGCGATCCCCCGCCCGCCGGGGCACAGGTGAAGAGGCGCGTCGATGTGCGTGGCCACATGCAAGCATGATTGGAGAAATACGGCGTTGTAGCCGTCCCGCTCGAGCGTGCGGCTGGAGCGCCATGTCGTCGGCTCGTCGCCGGGATAGATGAGTGAGGTTGGGCGAAGTGTCTGTGAAAGATCAAAAACACGCATAGAGGAACCTCCCTTGAATACAGATGGCGTCCGGGTGGCCCCGGACGCCATCATCCTACGTCCCGCGCGACGCGCTGTCAATCAAAAGGGAGGAAAGGCAAAAGGGATTATGGACGTTCATTCCGCACCGGCGAGCGCGTCCACGCAGTCCTGATAGAGCTCGGCGATGCGATACCAGTCGCCCGGCTCGACTGCGCCGGTCGGTTTCCGCTCAAAAAGGCCTTGAAAGGCCTTGACCGCCTGTACCGTTTTCTCATCATAGCAGCCGTTGATCTCAAGCGGCAGCAAGGAGGGAAAGCATGTGGCCAACAGCGATAATTCCATTTGCAGCAGCCGGATATGCTCGTTGCACATCCCCATCCGCAGCGAATAAGCAGGGCGCGGGCGCTCCAGCCACTCCACCGCGCCGACCTCCTCCAGCGCAATCTCCTCTCCGAGAAGACGTTTGAGAATCGCAAGAACATTGAGTCCCGTTTGTGCCAGTGCCAACACATCCCAGACCGGCAGAACATGGGGGGTGGTCACCGGTTGATTCTGCGTAGGCAAATACACGAAAAGAGGGGCCAAAGAGGTTTCTTTCCGCAAATAGAGCCAGAACACCTCGTCCACCACCTCCGCAATGTTGCCAAAGTGATTGCGTCCGGGCATAAACACAAAATCGTGCTGAGGCGCCGACGTCAGCATGTAATCCGCACCGGCCGCCGTTTGCGCATCAATGCGGCACAGCGTAGCGGTGACCAGACCGGTTACCAGCGCCTGAACCGCCTCACGCGGCCAAGTCGGGTAGATCAGCCCCGCTGCGATATTTTTGACGTATTCCAGAAAACTCACCCGATAACACGGCGCGTGACGGCAAGCCGGCAAAGCGTCGTGAACCCCCACCAGCCGCGGAATGTTCGGTCTCTGCGACGCATTCACATAACCCGGAATTCTACTCTCCGGCACACGATTGGGATAGCGCCCCCACAGCAGATGGTCGGGTATGCGAACCGTTTCCGGCGGCGCGCCTTCGCTGGGGGCCGACTGAAGAATGACATTTTGAAGGGCGACGCTGCCATCAAAAATCTGCACACCCTCGATGTACGTCGTCCGCAGGCCCGAACGCTCGACCCGAACCTCGCAAACCTCATATGGCCGCTGCTGTGTCTGCCGAGACATCGTCAGTGCCCTGTCGGGACAGTTCAACTGCAGCGGTTCGGCTCGGCCGTCCCCGTCGGTCAGCACCGAAACCGAAGTCTGCCCGATCAGCACGGTCACCTCGGCGTCACGCAACGGCTGCGCGTAGTTGTCGGCAAACACCTGAATGTGCAGTAACCCTTTACCCATATCGACACCCCATATCCTGCGCTTCCCCACCGTGCCTCATTTACTAAAATAGCATATGAGATTCCCCCGCCTCATATGCTGTAGTGGTCTGCGTTCTGTGTATTAAGCGTCGAAAATCCGCACAGGGAGCCTTGGTACCTGCGGGCATTTTGAAAGCAGCGCCCCCGTTGGGACGATCGGTTCGAAATCGGAAGGCAAAAGGCGACCGACTGTGTGTGCGCCGAGACGTCCCACGAAGCTCCGGGCATAGGCGATGGAGTTCAGTGAGCGCAGCAGGTATGGAAAAAACGACTCATATAAGCATAGCTCACAGGAGGAATGGATATGGAAGAGAAACAACTCAAATGGGGCGACAGCGGCGCTTCGGTTCGGGAAGCCGCGCGCCTTCTGCGCTCGCTGCACTATCCTTTGAGTGGGGTAGTGGACAGTTTTGATAAGACGATGCGCCGAGGTGTCATGGCCTTCCAAAACGATCACAACCTGCCCGTCACCGGCTCGATCGACGCCGCGACATGGTCGGTTCTGGAGGCTGCCGGACAACCGAATACGGTCGGCACGGATGTCGCCGAAGCTCCTCCGCCGCCAAAAAGCCCCTTTGCCCTGACCGAGCCGGACTGGCCCGGTCAGAGTGATGTGCCTATGGATACAATGCCTGACGCGAGCCCTTCCAATCCCGAAGAGCATCAAAGACGTTCGGGCGACGACGACAGCGCCCAGGTTTTCCCTGATGTCCACCAGCCTGATGCACCAGAATTCCCACAGATTGCGCCGCCCTGGAGTATGCTTCCTCCTTCCGAGCGTCCGGAACAGCCGGATACGGTGACACTGCCACAACCCGACCCCTATATCATTGAGAATGGCCAGATCGAAAAAGCGTCTCCCGGAGATAGACGGCTCAACGGGACGCAGACAGACCCCATCCCCTCGCTCCCCGAAGCGTCAAGGCGGTTGGAACTCGGTCAGACCGGCGAGCAGGTATACACCCTCCAAACCCATCTGAAGCGTCATCAGTGCTACGACGGTGTGCTGGACGGCGTATTCGGCCTGTCGACGGGCGCGGCGGTGCGGCAATTCCAGAAGAACAATGGTCTCATGGCCGACGGTATAGTGAACGAAAAAGCCTGGTCATTTCTGGAGAATGAGACGCAGAGCTGCCCTGCTCCGGGAACACCACCGGAGCCGCCATCCCAAGCCGAGGAACAATCCCAAGCCGAGGGGCGTTCCCCCTCTGAGACGCCGTCTACACCAGAGATGAAGGTCACCCCCCTGCCCGATGCCGACGAATTTTCTCCCGGTGTTCTTTCATCGCCCGTCTCGAAAAATGCTCAGCGCACGCCGCTCAAGGAGGGCGACCGAGGCGACGAGGTCATGCTCTGCCAGCATAAACTGCGTCGGACGGGACACTTTGCCAAGGTCGTCGACGGGGTGTTTGACCGAAGTACCCGCAGTGCTGTCCAACTCTTGCAGAAAGAACACGATCTGCCGGCAAGCGGGCACATGGACGTGGCGACCTGGACGG
Source organism: Oscillospiraceae bacterium (assembly GCA_031549735.1). Classification (GTDB taxonomy): domain Bacteria; phylum Bacillota; class Clostridia; order Oscillospirales; family UBA929; genus JAVBPF01. The sequence continues at coordinate 14,101 of JAVBPF010000013.1, read as the reverse complement.
CTCTGGAAGCTCTCGAGGAGAGGGCCGCGCCGGCCGATCTGCGCGAGGGCGATACCGGAGCAGAGGTACAGTCGCTCCAAAAACGTTTGAAAGCGCTGGGCTTCTTCCCCGGCACCGTTACCGGAAGCTTCGGCCCTGAAACCACAACCGAGGTAAAAGCGTTTCAGTGGGTCAACAATCTGGAAGCCGACGGCGTGGTCGGTGAGCAAACGCGTCTCTGGCTCAACCGGTAACGCAAAAAACGCCTGCTATGATACGCGTCAAACGATACTCACAATCAGCGGCGCTGTCGGTGTTCATCGGCAGCGCCGCTTTCATGGCGAACGTCACGGGACAAGAGCCTTGAATCGGAGAACACCGTTTTTCCACGAATGGAACGTATGGAATAATATCCATCTATTTCTTTCATTTTGGAACTGGACAAGCGGTGGAATATGATGTAGAATTTTAAGACATGTGCGACATGCGAGATTTGTCGTACGGTGTGCTCAGAAATTGAAATGTGAGGGGTTAGCAAGCATGAACAAGTACGACATCACCTTTATCGGCCACATGTGTTACGACGAGGTCATTCCGTTTGGCGGAGAGCCCATTATCGCACCCGGCAGCGCTGTGTTGTGCGGCGCGATGGTCACCGCCCGCGTCGGCGTCAAAACCGCCGCCATCGTCAGAATGTCCCTGGACGAGGAGCCCATCAACCAGCCCATGAAAGATCTGGGTGTCGATGTCTTTGTCATCCCGGCCGACTGCACTACATATTCCCGCGTGCTACATGAATCCGAAAACGTTGACGAGCGCAAAATCACGCTGGTCAAAACCGCCGGTCTCATTAAAATTGAAGATATCCCCGAGTTTGAGTCCCGCTTTGTCCACTTGGCCGGAATCTCCGACTCCGAGTTTGACATGAACCTCATCGACGGTCTGAAGGCCCGCGGCTACAGCCTGTCCACCGATATGCAGAGCTTTGTCCGTCAGATCACGCCCGTCACCCACGAAATCAACTTCGGCGATGTGGCCAATAAAAAGGAAATCATCTCGCGCATGGATCGCGTCAAGCTCGACATCGTCGAGGCCAAAGTGCTGACCGGCACAGACGATCTGGAAAAGGCCGCCGAAATCGTGGAATCCTGGGGCTGCCCCGAAATCGTCATCACCCACTCTCAGGGTGTGCTGGCGCGCGCCGGCGGGAAGAACTACTACGAGAAGTTCTCCAACAACAGCGTCGTCGGCCGTACCGGCCGCGGCGACACCACCTTTGCCGCTTATCTGTCCTGGAGACTCTCGCATGACGTCGCCGAGTCTCTCAAATTCGCCGCCGCCCTGGTCTCCATCAAAATGGAAACCTACGGCCCCTTCCAGGGAACGCTGGAAGACGTCATGACCCGCATCAAAGAGAAACATTCCTGATAAGTCTGGAGGATACCAAAGATGTATATTGACGGCTTCAAAATCGATCCCAACTGGTGTGTCATTGAGGACAGCTTTGATCTGAGCCGCGTCCGCCACAATGAGTCGGTCATGGCGCTGGGCACCGGCTATATGACCACACGCTCCAGTTTTGACGAAGGTTTTACCGACGACGAACAGAACATCGCTTACGAGCGTATGCCGATGAACGTCTCCCTGGAGGTCATCCCCTCCAAGAAGAGCCGTTGGGGCACCTTCATCCAGCTGGTGCAGGGCAAACACCCTTACTGGAATGTCGGCATCGTGAACCTCCCCTACTACCTGGGGATGGAAGTGTACGCCGACGGCGAGAGACTCGACATGGAGACCGGCAAGATCACCGGCTATAAGCGTTGGCTCGACATGCAGAAGGCCACGCTCTACCGTACCTTCGTGTGGGAGACCAAGTCGGGCAAAAAACTTGATCTGCTGTTCACACGCTTTATGAACCCCGACGACCGGTTCATGTGTGTGCAGACGCTCAAAGTCAAAGCCGTGAGCGGCGGCGCCGACATTGTGGTCAAAAGCTATGTCGACAACGACGTCCGCACCAACGGTTACGACAAATACACAAGCCGCTCGGTCGGCTTTGCCGGCGACGGCGTCATCTACTCCGACATCACGGCCAACCTGGGCGACCGCGTTATGACCGTCAGCCGCATGGTCAGCGACAGAGCAGACCGCTGTGCCGTCACCCGCGAGGAGCGTCGCATCTACGCCTCGCAGTCCTTCTCTCTGAGTGAGGGCGAAGAGGCAAGCGTCCTGAAGGTTTCGGCGCAGGTGGCCAGCGTCTATTTCGACGCCGACAATCTGCTTGACGAGGGCATCTCCATGGTAAACGAAGCCGTCGACAAGGGCGCCGACGCGCTGCACGCCGCGCACGTCGCCTACTGGGCCAACAATTGGAGCGCCTCCGATATCCAAATCAATGCCAAAGACGACGCGGGCTACAACAGCCAACGTGCCATCCGGCAGTCCATTTATCATCTGTTCCGCGGACGCTCGCGTGACCCGCGCGCGCTCAACTGCGCCAAAGGCACGACCAGCGAGATGTACCTCGGTTCGGTCTGCTGGGACATGGAGATTTTCTTCCAGCCGTTCTATATTTACACCCAGCCCGAGCTGGCCAAGATGACCTGTATGTACCGCTACAACATGCTGGACGGCGCACGCCGCAGCGCCCGGTCGATGAACTACATCGGCGCGCGCTATCCGTGGCAGACCGACCGTTATGGCGACGAAGTCTGCCCGCTGTTTGAGTACGCCGACCATGAAATCCACATCTCGGCCGACATCGTCGTGGGTCTGTGGCACTACTACCTCAACACGCTGGATAAGGATTATCTCTACAACCAGGGTCTGGAGATCATCATTGAGACGGCGCGCTACTGGACGACACGTGTCAACAAAATTGACGGCCGCCCCGGCTATCACATTTACGGCGTCATGGGTCCCGACGAGTACAAGCCGGTGTCCAACAACAACGCCTATACCAACTTCGTCACACGCGAAAACCTCCGTCTGGTCGAGATCGTGGTCAATATGATCAAGGCCGATGCGCCCGACACCTACAAGAAGCTGTGTGACAAAATCGGCTTCAACGAAAAGGAAATCGCGCTGTTCAACGAGATTGCCGACGGCCTGCCCATCCCGAAGGACGAGGAACGCCACATTGTCTGGCAGTGCGACGATTTCGACACCGCTTACGCCACCATCGACATTGAGGGTCTGTGGAAGGACAAAAACAAGCTGTTCGGCTCCTATACCACGCAAGAGCTGCGCTATCGGGCCAAGTGCCTGAAGCAGTCAGACGTCATCGCGCTGATGGGGCTGTACACCGAGGCCTTTACCAAAGAGGAGATGGTTGCCTCGTTCGAGTACTACAACCCGTTCACCATTCACGACTCCTCCAACTCCCTGTGCCACAACGCCATCGTCGCGGCCTGCATGGGCAACCCCGAGCTCGCCTATGCGAACTGGAAGAAGTCGATGGACATCGACTTCGGCCTCCGTCCCCGTTCGAGCGAGGGCATCCACTTCGCCAACGTGGGCGGCATGTGGCAGGAAATCGTGCTTGGCTTCGCCGGCATGGTCAACGCCCTCGGCGCCGAAACGCTCACTTTCAAGCCCTGTATGCCCAAAGAGATCAGCGACATCAACTTCAAGGTCTGCTGGAAGGGTCAGTGGGTTGAGGTCTCCGTCACGTACACCGATGTGACCGTGAAGAATCTGTCCGACAAGGCGATTGACTTTACCGTTCACGGCAAGGCTGTCTCGGCCGCTCCGAACATGGCGGTAAAGGTCTCGCTGTAAGCTCTTGCAAACCACAAACTATGAGGGTATTCGCACAAGATTCGTTGTGCGGGTACCCTCTTTGAGTGACAACCTTTCCCCTCCAAAAAGTTGATTTCGGGCGCCCAGAATACCACATAAAAATTCGTCAAGCCGTTTCGACACCCCGCCTCAATCACTTTTCTCCAAAAACAATTGACATGACCCCCCCGGTCGGTCGTATAATATTCTATCTGAAAATGAGGGGGATCACTATGAAAGTAATCCGATGCCACGACTACGAAACTTGCAGCGCGCAGGCGGCCGAGCTGATCGCCGACCGGGTGCGCCGCAAGCCGGACGCCTTGGTCGGCTTCGCAACCGGCGACACGTTCAAGAGCGTCTATGCGCGCATGATTCAGGATCAAAAGGACGGCAAGATCGATTACCGGGGGATCCGTACGGTCAATCTGGACGAATATGTCGGCTTGCCCCCCACTCATGACCAAAGCTACCGCTATTTCATGGACACGCAGCTGTTCAACGAGCTGGGACTTGACCCGAGCCGCATTGAGTTCGCCAGCGGCATGGCCGACAGCGAAGTTGAGCTGCCGCGCCTGCACAAGTTCTTCGCACAAAACCGGGTGGATTTGCAGCTGCTGGGCGTCGGAGTCAACGGCCATATGGGTTTCAACGAGCCGGACACCTGTCTGCACGCCTCTTTCTACAAGGCAAAACTGACCGACAGCACCATCACGGCCAACAGCCGCCTGTTCAACTCGCGCGACGAGGTGCCCCGTTTCGCGCTGACCATGGGCATGGGCGAAATCATGATGGCCCATGAGCTTCTCTTCATGGCTTTCGGCGAGAGCAAGGCCGATGCGGTGCGCCAGCTGCTGGCAGACGATAAGGTGACGGTCGACTGCCCCTGTACCTTCCTGAAAATGCACCCCAACGTCACCGTGTTTGTCGACGACGCCGCATGTAAAGCTCTATAGGCTTACGCTACAATAACCGGGTCGCTGACGCGGCCGATTGGCAATGAGCGCCCTGTCCGTGCTGCAGGCACAGACAGGGCGCGCTTTAGGGTCCCGTATGGGCTGCGCTTTCTATTTCTCCTGCTCTGCAACCGTCCACTGGAACTGTTCTTTGAAGTCCTCAAAACAGGTGGGGCACACCCAGCACTTCTCATCAAGAGAGGCGTATCCTTCATGCAAATCTCCATCGTATACGCTAAACGTTGCCCAGTGCATCGTACAAGTCGTCGGGCAAAATGTTGCCATATGGGTTTGTCAGCAGCTTTTGGTATTCATCATCGGAGAGTTTGAACCGCATCCCTCGAACGGAAAAACCGAGGGCCATAGCATTGGCGAAGGCCGTTCGCCGTATGGCCGCCAAAAACCAGCACCCGTCCACACGGAACGGTCGGCCTCTGGAACTGATGTTGACCCGCTCATGTAGCGGATGCTTTTATCATAATACGCGGAGATTTGTTCGTCAAACCCTTTGATGATTTGGCCGAAAACGATCTTTTTGAATTCCCCCATCTACATATACCTCCAACCGCACTCTCCCCCCACCCGCACAACGGACACGCCCCGCCCATATAAATAGATATGGGAAAGGGCGTGTTTTTTTGGATTTTTCATGGCGCTCCATTTTGGAGATTTGCCTGCTGGTCGCTGCCTTGTCGGTCGACGCCTTTGTGGCCAGCTTTGCTTATGGCAGTAACCGCATCAAAATCCCCTTTTTGTCGGTGCTGATCACAAGCGGCGTCTGTACGGGCGTATTGGCCGTCTCACTGCTGCTCGGCACCGTGCTTCGCGGTGTTATCCCACAGTCGGTGACGGTGGCCGTGTGCTTCTGTATCCTGTTGATTCTGGGTCTCATCCGCCTGCTGGACAGCACCATCAAGTCATTTATCAAAAAGCACAGCCAGTGGAAAAAGCACATCAAGTTTTCGCTGTTCAATCTGCACTTCATCCTCCAATTGTATGCCGAACCCGAGAAGGCCGACGTGGATCAGTCGCGCATCCTGTCCCCCGGCGAGGCGGCCACCTTGGCCGTCGCCCTGTCGCTGGACGGACTGGCCGCCGGTTTCGGTGCGGGCGCGGGCGGCGACGCCATTGTCCCGGTGATTCTGCTCTCGCTTTTGTTCAACGCGCTGGCCGTGATGGGCGGCGGCGCCGTCGGCCGGAAAGTGGCCGAAAAAATACCGCTGAACCTGTCCTGGCTCAGCGGCGTGTTATTGATTGGTTTGGCCTTTTTGAAGCTGTGATGACGCTATGATGACGTTCCCATTTTTTTCTCCCTGCGACGCTCAATCCACCGGTATAGCGCGAACAGCCCCTTCCGCGTCAGCGGATAGGCGGGCAGTACCAAGGCACCCGCCGCCACGCCGAACAGGACGTGCATCCGAGGAAACGCGCTCAGCTCAAAGTAAGCGCCGAATTGGAAGTACACCAGTGCGGACAGTGCCAAAATGACGCCGAGCAGTATGCCTCGATACAGATCGAGCGGCCGGCATACATGGTACAGCAGCAACAGTCCGGTCAGCGCAATGACCATAACGCACAAGGTAGAGGACTCCTCGAAGGCGATGCTCAAGAGGTGCGCGCCCACCTGAATCGCGATCAGCAGCAGACTGATGGTCAGCGCGGCCGGCAGCGCATGCTTCAACGCGTTGTAGAGGAAGCGGCCCTGTATCCGCCCGTAGTTGGGCTGCATCGCCAGGAAAAAGGACGGAAGCCCCACCGTCAGCGCGCTGACCGGTGTGAGCTGAATCAACTCAAACGGATAGAGGAAGGGCAGCCCAAGAAAGGCGAGCGTGAGGATCATGGAATACACCGTCTTGACCAAGTAGAGCGCGGCCACCTTTTCGATGTTGTTGACCACGCGCCGCCCCTCTCCCACCACACGCACCATCGAGCTGAAGTTACTGTCCACCAGCACAAAATCCGAAATACTCTTGGCCGCGTCGCTGCCCGAGGCCATGGCCACGCTGCAGTCGGCCTGTTTGAGCGCCAACAGGTCATTGACGCCGTCGCCGGTCATGGCCACCGTGTGGCCGCTTTGCTGCATGGCCTCCACCAGCGCCTTCTTTTGCTCGGGCGTCACACGGCCAAACACCGTATATTGCCGCGTCAGCGCGATCAAGTCCGCGTTCCCGTCAAGCGCGCTCATATCCACCGCCTGCTCGGCCTGAGGCAGTCCGGCACGAACGGCCAGCGCCGACACCGACACCGGATTGTCTCCGGAAATGACCTTGAGCGTGACACCCTGCTCGGTAAAATAACGAAAAGTCTCTTGCGCCTCCTCCCGGATGTGGTCGGACAGCAAGAGTACGGCAATCACCTTGAGTGCGCCGGGCAACCTCTTATCGCGCAACGTCTCTTCGGAACGCGCCAGTGTCAGCACGCGCAAACCGCCGTGCAGTGCGTTGTCAATCGCCTCGCGCTGCGCCGGAGACAGCGTCCCGCGCAGAAATTCAAGCGCTCCCAGCACATAAGCGCCCTCTCCCTCCAGCTGACAAGCGCTCCACTTGCGCGCCGAGGAGAACGGCACCTTGTACAGGCACGCCGGAAGAACCTCCGGGCGTTCGGGGCAAAACCGCTTCAGCGCGGTACCGGTGGGGTTTTCATCCTCCATCGTATAGAGGTGCCGCGCAAGCGCCGCGCGCGCCGCGCTCTCTGAAACGCCCTCGGCCGCGAGCATCTGTTCGACGTGCATGGTGCCGTCGGTGATGGTACCCGTCTTGTCGAGGCACAGCACGTCGACACGCGCCAGCGTCTCAATGCCGGACATGGAGCGGACAAGCGTATTGCGGCGCGAAAGTCGAATGGCGCCCACCGCCGAAGCCAGACCGCACAGCAGCACTAGGCCTTCGGGAATCATGCCGACCATGGCGACGCAAGCCGCCAAAACGGCCTCGTTAAAGCCATGCCCACCCAAAAGACTGCGTCCGAAAAGGAGCAGGCCCAGAGGCGGGATAACCACACTTAAAAACTTCAAAACCCGGGTCACCGATTCGGTCAACTCACTCCGGGCTCGTTTTTCCCGGCGCGCGTCCTGCGACAGCTTGCTGACGTAATTGTCCGCGCCTACCGCGGTCACGTGCATCAGCGCCTCGCCCGACAGCACGGTGGTGCCGGACAGAAGCGGCTGACCGGTCTTTTTCTCCACCGGATCGGCCTCCCCGGTCAGGGAGGACTCATCCACCTCGATGCCGTCGCTTGCCAAAACGACGCCGTCGGCGCAGATCTGATGTCCGGCCGATACGCGCACCACATCGTCCAACACGATGTACTCCTGCAGAATCCTGCTTTCCCGCCCCTCTCGGATGACCGAAACCTGCGCCTGCGTCAGAATGGACAGCCGGTCTATGCTGCGTTTGGCGCGCAGCTCTTGCAGAATGCCGATGAGCGTATTGAACGCAGCGACGCCCAAAAACAGGGCATTTTTATACTCCCCCACCAAAACCACCGCGGCCGCCAGAATCAGGTTCATCATGTTGAACCAGGTCAGGCAGTTGTCCCGAATGATTCTTCCCACACTCCGGGTAAGCAAAGGAGGCGGGTCGTTGGTAAGCCCCGCCTCAAATCGCTCGCGTATCTGTTCCGATGTCAGTCCATGCTCGGGCGTCGGGCAAACCCGCGCCACCACCATGGCAACATCATCTCGCTTTTTTTCCATGCTTAACTCCCGGCTGTCACCCTGTCTTGCTTCCCTGCCAGATAGAGCTCGATTTTTTCGGTCAATTCATCGGTGTCGATGGGCTTGCTGACATGGTCGTTCATACCGGCTTCCTTACACTCCAAGACATCCTCGCGGAAGGCGTTGGCCGTCATGGCGATGATGGGAATGCTCTTGGCCTGCAGCGTTCCCAACGCGCGAATGCGGCGGGTGGCCTCCAGCCCATCCATCACCGGCATCTGCACATCCATCAGAATGACGTCGAAGTCCTCGGGACGCTCCTGCATGACCGCGACCGCTTCCAACCCGTTTTCGACACACTCGATCTCAATCTGCGTATCCTCCAGCAGCGCCAGCGCGATTTCCCGGTTGATTTCCATATCCTCAACCAGAAGCAGTCGGCACTGCGAGAACACTTTTTCACACGCCACGGTCTTCGCGATGTCTGCGGGACGAACCGGCCCGCCGTGGACAAATTCGTTGATGAGGTTGAAGATGGCCGACTGGAACAGCGGCTTGTTCAGAAACCCGGCCACGCCAACGGCGCGCGCCTCGTTTTCGATGTTGGACCAGTCGAGCATTGAGACCATGATGATGTGCGTACTCTGCCCGGTCATCTGCCGAATCCGCCGCGAGGTCTCTATGCCGTCCAGGCCCTCCATCAGATAGTCGACAAAGATGATGTCATAGGGCTTTCTTCGGTTGTGCGCCCTTTGCGCCATCTCCACGGCCACGGCGCCGTTGTCCACCGTGTCACAGGTGATCCCAAAGCCCATCAGCGTCCGCGTGAAGAACCCCAGCGTCTCATGCGAATCGTCGACAACCAGCACACGCAGATCCTTGAAGAGCGAGGAATCCGGTTTCTCGTGCCTGTGCGCTGTCGCGGAGTGCTCGAGCGTAAAGTGAATGGTAAAGGCCGAACCTTTGCCCTCTTCGCTCCTCATCTCGATGCGGCCGCCCATCAGCTCCATGATGCTCTTGGAAATGGCCAGCCCCAGCCCGGTGCCGCCAAAGCGCCTGGTAATACTGCCGTCGGCCTGCTCAAAGGCCTGGAACAATCGGCTCTGCTGCTCGGGTGCGATGCCGATGCCGGTGTCCCGCACCTCGATGGACATTTCGCTGGACTTCCCGTCGGGCAACAGCTTGTGTCCGATGCTCAAGTAGATACTGCCCCGCTCGGGCGTAAACTTGACGGCGTTGGACAGCAGATTGGTGATGACCTGGGACAGCCGCAACTCATCCCCGAGGACAGCCCGGGGACAGTCGGTGTCCAGATTGACAAACAAGACCAGTTCCTTTTCCTCGGCCTTGACCGAGATGACGTTGCAGATGTTCTCCAGCATGCCCTCAAAATCGTAGGCCTCTCTTACCAGTGTTAGCTTGTTGGCCTCAATTTTGGACATATCAAGAATATCGTTCACCAGACCGAGCAAATGCTTGGATGCGCCGTCAATTTTTTCGAGGCAGGACTGCATGCGGTTGACTTCTTGCGAAGATTGCCCGATCTTGGTCATGCCAATGATGGCGTTGAGCGGGGTACGAATCTCGTGGCTCATCTGCGACAAAAAGTCGCCCTTGGCGCGGCTGGCCTCTTCGGCGCGCAACCGGGCCGATTTCAGCTCGGCGTCCTGCCGGCGGCGCTCGGTGATGTCGTCATAAACACTAAGCAGAAGCTTGGGTTTGCCCTTGTCGTCGTTCACCAGCACCTTGCTGACGCGCGACCAGTTGGAATACCCATTTTTAAAAATGAGCTGTTCCTCCTGATGCAGAAGGGTTTCACCCGTCTCCATCACCTGCCGCTCCAGCTCGCCGTGCCGCTCGGTCACATCGTTCTCGAAGACATCGGCATCGGTCTGACCCAGCAGTGACTCCGGTTCGTCCACACCGGCACACTGCGCAAAGGTGCGGTTGACGCCGAGGAAGCGGGACTCCATGTCTTTCCATGTTATGCCGCAAGGCACCGTATCCAGAATCGCGCGTAGCGTGCGTTCAGCGTTTTTGACGCTTTTTTCGCTCAGATGCCGCGCCAGCGCATTGGTCAGAATGCCGGCGGCCATGCGCGCCATATTGATTTCGGTTTCGCTCCAGTCGGCGCGCCCCTCGGTCGTCATACAGGCCATGACACCGAAGGTGCCGCCCTCCACATGAAGGGGAATCAGCATCACGCTCCGACAGTCGGGGAAAAACCGTCGAACCGGCTCACAAAGCAGATCAACATCCTGATAGAAGGTAAACGGCAAGCCCATAATGGCGCGGCATGTGTCCAAAACCGTCCGGTAATCAAACACACGACCCACGCAATGGCCGTCGCCCTCTTTCTTGACCTCATACCGCCCGGTAAAGCGACGTCGCGGCGCGTTGTCCTCCAGTATGAGCAGACGATCGGTGCCGAGCAGTTCGGCCAGCAGAACCATCGCGTTATGGATCAGCGTGTCAAAATTCTCGCCCGGCGTATGGGTAAAGGTGAGTGAAAAGCACGTCAAAAACTCCTGCAGCTTCATCTGCTGCTCGGCTTGCTTCTCGGCTTCCGCCTTTTTGGTGGCGTCCCGGATAAGCGAACCGATGCCCACGAGGGAACCGGCTCCGTCCCGCAGAGGGAAAAGGGTCTGCTCGGTCACGACAGGTTCGCCGTCGGACTGGATGAGATCACCCCATCCGACCCACACACCCTGCTTAATGGCGGCCGGAATCCCCTCCTCGAGGATCACCGTCCGGTGCCGTTTGCTGTGCAATTCGGAAAGCGACGTGACAACTTCCGCGTTTCGATCCATACCGAGCATCCGATAGGCGCTGTCACTCAGATAACGAACCCGGCCATCCACATCCATAATACAAATGGCATCCGGGCAATCCCGAAGCGCCGCCGTCTGCCAGCTGCGCAGCGACGTATCCTGCTCGGGGGGGTCGGCGGCTTGCGCCGTCTCCGCGTCAGAGCCATTCTCCAGATGACTCCGTCTTTCTCTGGCATACAGAAAAAGAGTGGTGGCAAAGCATAGGGTGCCCAGCACACCCCAGAGTACGCTCCATATCATACAAGCACCTCACATCATCCCTGCTGTTTGGCGACATGTCCGCGGAACCGCCGCGGGGAAAAAACTGCATATGATCCCTCGATATCAGTATAGCACATCCCTGCGCCAAAAGGGTATCGGGAGATTTGACATGATTTTCGAAGAAAACTTTCACAGTTTTGCGCAATATTACCCGAAAGCGGCGATTCTTATGTCAACATTCTGTATGTTATCCCGACAAGAAAAGAAGTTGCGTGTATAGACCCCTTGTGATAGAATACGAACGAATATAATGCCTATGAAGTATAGAGATGAAGGAGAGACAAAAACATGGACAACCTCAGCATTGAAATCGAAGGCTCCGCCCGGCACATACACATTAAAAAGAGCGATCTCGAAATCCTGTTCGGCGCGGGCTTTGCTCTGACCAAAAAACGCGATCTCTCGATGCCGGGCGAATTTTTGAGTGAACAAAAGCTTTCTGTACAGGGTCCGCGCGGCGTGATCAACGGCATTTCCATTCTCGGTCCCGAACGCCCGGCCACGCAGGTCGAGCTGTCCTACACCGACGCGCGCGCCGTCGGCCTTACGCCGCCGCTACGTGAAAGCGGTGACACAAAGGGTTCTGCCGCCTGTACGCTCATCGGCCCGGTCGGGACGGTTGAGCTTCCCGAGGGCGTTATCGTCGCCAAGCGGCACATCCATATCACCGAGGCCGTCGCCGCCCAACACAATTTGAAAAACCACGAAATCGTTTCTGTGCGCGTCGAGGGCCCCCGGGCTCTTGTCTTTGATGAAGTCGTCGCGCGCGTTTCGGATAAGTTCGACAACCGGATGCATGTAGACTACGATGAGCTGAACGCGGCGGGGCTGACACCCGGCCAAACGGGTACGGTCATCAAAAACGGATAAGGGAGGGCGCCGTTATGTCTGGGATCACGGAAAAAGCTTCAACGAGCTCGACGACGCCAAAGCCGTCGACCGCCAAGACCAAGAGCGCATCCACCCCGGCCGCGAAAGACACCAAGAAATCCGTCAAGGCCGCCCACGCGAAAACAACGACGGCCAAGGCGGCAACCGGCAGTGCGGTAAAGGACGCGGCCGCCAAAGCGGTTGACACCGTCAAAGCCACCACAAAAACCGCCGTCAAGGCGACGGCCAAAGCCGGTGAAGCCGTGGTTAAGGCTGCGTCGAAGTCTTCCAAAGCAGCCAAAGGGCCGGTCAAAGCAGTCAACCCGACCGAGGCGTCCAAGAAAACCGCCAAGCGCCGTGTGCCGGTACCGCCCAAGCTCTCCTCCGCCGATCAGCAGGAGTTGGACTTTCACCTCCACCTGTTTCACGAGGGCAACGACAGCCGTGCCTATCGCTTTTTAGGCGCGCACGCGATGACGGTTGGCGGCAAGGACGGCGTCATGTTCCGCGTCTGGGCGCCCAACGCCCGTTCGGTCTCGGTCATCGGCGATTTCAACGATTGGAACCGAGACGCCGATCCCTGCGCCAAAATTTCGGTCGGTGTTTGGGCCGCGTTTGTGCCCGGCCTTTCCGACTTTGTCTCCTATAAGTTCGATTTGGAAGGCCCGGACGGCCGCCACTTCGAAAAGGCCGACCCCTATGCTTTCCACGCCGAAACCCGACCGCACACCGCGTCCAAGGTTTTTGAGCTGGATGGCTACGCATGGGGCGACAACGCTTGGTGCAACGCCCGTCAGACCGCCTACAACCGCCCGATGAACATCTACGAAGTACACCTCGGCTCGTGGCGGCACGGCAACGACGGCCGCCTGCTCTCCTACGGCGAAACCGCCAACCTGCTCATTCCATACGTCAAAGAGATGGGCTACACCCACATTGAGCTCATGCCGGTGATGGAGCATCCCTTCGACGGCTCCTGGGGCTATCAGACCACCGGTCATTTCGCCCCCACTTCACGATACGGCACGCCGCACGATTTCATGGCGCTGGTGGACGAATGCCATCAGGCCGGGCTCGGCGTCATTCTGGACTGGGTGCCCGCCCATTTCCCGAAGGATCCCCACGGTTTGGTCGAGTTCGACGGGGACTACTGCTACGAGTACCATACCCACGACCGGATGGAGCACCCGGAGTGGGGTACGCGCGTGTTCGATTTCGGCCGCAATGAGGTGCGCTCCTTCCTGATGTCGGCGGCGCTTTACTGGCTGGATCTGTATCACGTCGACGGGCTGCGTGTAGACGCCGTATCCTCCATGCTTTACCTCGACTATGGCCGCAAAAAAGGTCAGTGGACACCCAACGTCCACGGCGGCAACGAGAACCTGGAAGCCATCAGCTTCCTGCGCGCGCTCAACGAGCAGGTGTTCGCCGCCCACCCCAACGCCCTGATGGTGGCCGAGGAGTCGACCGCCTGGCCGATGGTCACCAAGCCCGCCTATATGGGTGGCTTGGGCTTCAACTTCAAGTGGAACATGGGCTGGATGAACGATACGCTGCACTACGCCAAGCTTGACCCGATCTTCCGGCAATACAACCACAACAACCTGACCTTCTCGATCATGTACGCCTTTTCCGAGAACTTCATCCTCCCCTTCTCTCACGACGAGGTCGTCCACGGCAAGTGTTCGCTCATCGAGAAGATGCCGGGGTACTATGTGGACAAGTTCGCCGGCGTCCGGTCGTTTCTGTCCTATATGATCGCGCATCCC
>JAVBPF010000079.1:0-19964 GCA_031549735.1 Oscillospiraceae bacterium | reverse complement strand
GTCTTGCGTGAGACGACCCGCCCTGTTTTCCGGGTGCGGCGTGGCCTTATTTCACCTGCGCGTCGACGAGGCTCTTCGTTTTTTGGCACGCCCGAAGGGACTCGAACCCCCAACCCTCAGAACCGGAATCTGATGCTCTATCCATTGAGCCACGGGCGCATACCGAATTTTGGTAACCGATGAATCATTAAGGCATGGTGATTCGGCGAGAATTTTTGCGCACTGGCGAGGCGCACAAACGCAGTAATGCTTTGTGCCTTTCAAGTTTTTGCAACGAAGCAAGGGCACAAAAAGGCCGTCGAAGCGCCGTGCCGCATGAATCAGCGGGTACCTTTGAACCGTGTGGATTATACCACGGAAATCACGCGCTGTAAAGAGTGAGGCCGGGCAAATCTCCCGGCGGCGCGTCCTCCGTACAATTCGTGGTTTACCCGGGCGGGAAATGCTGATATAATCGGCTCAACTGGCTGGAAACCGCAATCCGTCGGGAAAGCGGGTCGATGTGGGCATCGACCCCTACAGATGATGTTGGAGGGAGGGGCGAACGGTGAAAAAACGCAGATGGTTCCGCCTGCTGGAACCGGGGTATCGCTCGCTCTTTCTGTTTCTCGCCCTGTTCGCGGCGGGCACAGGCGCGGTCAATCTCTATTTGGGCATCGGCGAAGCGGCGCTGGTCGTGCTGCTTTATGTGATTTATTACCGGCTCAAACGCCGCCGCCGCCGCATCGTCATGGGCTACCTCGACCAACTCACCTACCACAGCGACACCGCCGTTTCGGGCGGGTTAATGCATTTTCCGCTGCCGATGGTGGTTCTGCGGATGGACACGAGCGAAATCCTCTGGGGCAACGATCTGTTTTATCAGATGATCGGACGGCAGGAACGTCTGTTTGAGATGCGCGCCGGCGATGTGCTTCCCGGACTGGAGCTGCGGTTCCTGCTCGAGGGCAAAAGCCGTTCGGCGCAGGAGGTCTGCGTCCGCCGCCGATACTATGCCGTGTTCGGGTCGGCGGTGCGCGAGTCCGGCCCGCGCGGACGGGGGCTGGCGGCTGCACTGTATTTTGTCGAAACCACCGAGACGGTGGTGTTGCGGCGGGAATACAGCGCGTCGCGTCCGGTTTGCGCGCTGATGGTCATTGACAACTACGAGGAGGTCATGAAAAACTGCAACGACTCGCAGAAGTCGGGCATGCTGGCCGCCCTCGACGACCGTGTTTCCGAGTGGACGCGCCCCTGCGAGGGCATTTTGCGCAAATACGACCGCGACCGGTACCTGTTCTTGTTTGAGCAGCGGCATCTGCCCCAACTGGTCAACGACAAATTTGCCCTGCTCGACCGCGCCCGTGAGATTCAAAGCCCATCGGGGTTGGCGGTCACCCTGTCCATTGGGGTCGGCACCGACGCCGAAACGCCGGGCGAGGCCTTTTCGTTCGCGTCGCTGTCCATCGACATGTCGATGTCCCGGGGCGGCGATCAGGCGGTCATTAAAAACCGCCACGCCTTTGAATTCTACGGCGGACGCACCAAAGCGCTCGAAAAACGAACCAAGGTCAAGCCTCGCGTCATGGCCAACACACTGGCGCGGCTCATTTCGGATTCCAGCAACGTGATCATTATGGGCCATCAAAACGCCGACCTCGACGCGGTGGGCGCGGCGGTGGGCGTGGCTACCGCGGTGCGCAAGCGCGGCCGCAAGCCCTACATTGTTATCGACGAAAATCGGAATGTGGCGCAGCCGCTGCTGGCGCGGATGCGCGGCCTGCCCGAATATCAGGGCGTGTTCATCGACCCGCAGACGGCGCTCATTCTCTCGGGGCCGGACACGCTGCTGGTGGTCGTCGACGTCAGCCGACCCGACATCGTACAGTCCGAAGAACTGCTGGAGGCCTGTCAGCGCGTGGCGGTCATTGACCATCACAGGCGCGGCGTCAATTATTTGGAGCACGTGGCGCTCAGTTTTCACGAGCCCTATGCCTCGTCGGCGTGCGAGCTGGTGTGTGAGCTGCTGCCCTACATCCTCGACACCGGTGACTTGGGACGGCTGGAGGCCGAGGCATTGCTTTCGGGCATTGTGCTCGACACCAAAAACTTCACCATGCACACCGGCGTGGGCACTTTTGAGGCGGCGGCCTTCCTGCGTAGCGCCGGCGCCGACATGATCGATATCAAACGCATGTTCCAGAACGACCTGAAGTCCAGCGTGGCGCGGTACGACATTGTGCGCGAGGCCAAAATGTACCGCGAACAGATCGCCATTGCCGCGGTCGACCGGCCCATCGCGCGCACCACGGCGGCGCAGGCGGCCGACGAGCTGTTGAGCATTGCGGGGGTCGACGCGTCGGTTGTGCTGTTTTCCGACGGCGGCGAGGTGGTGTTGTCGGCGCGCAGCTTGGGGAAAATCAACGTGCAGATGATTATGGAGCTGCTGGGCGGCGGCGGGCATCAGACCATCGCCGGTGCGCAGGTGCAGGGGCAGTCGCTGGGGCTTGTGCTGACCAAGCTGTACGGAGCCATCGATCAGTATTTGGAGAAGAACGGATAACGAAGAGCCGAATGCCCGAGCAGGGAACACAGGGAACGCAGTGGGGAAGGAAACCAGCGGCCAACGCCCAAGCCGCGTTTCCGCGCACGCGGAGTAAACAGTGTGACCGGCCGTGAGGGCACCGAGGCTTGCCAACGAAGAGCCGGGGGCGATGTGACTTTCTCCACGATGAGAAAGTCACCAAAGAATCGCCAAAGAGAAACCCCTTCGATTGGGGTTCCCTCTGGACACCTTTCCCTACGACCAAAGGGTTGCGACCCTTTGGATTCCCAAGAAGTTGGGACGGAGAAAACGACAGGGGCATCAGAACCCCGCGGGAGCACAATGAGATCACTTATATCGTGAGATAAAACGCGTCTTCGTAGGGGTCGATGTGATTGGTTGCGTTGGGACGGAGGGGACTGCCTGTGGACTTTCATTCAACGCTGAGCGTTCCGGAAATCCAGCGGCGCATGGCGGCCGGCGCCGAACCGATGCCCCCTTCGTGGCATGTTTGTGTCGACAGGTTTTTCTATAAGGATCGGGGCAAGGGACGGTTTTATCTTGTCAACACAGGCGACCCGACGCTTCCCATCGCATCGAACTTGCCCTATCCCTTTGCCGGGAAATTGATTGAGCAGGAGCGCGGCTCGTGCATTCGCGGTCGTGTTTTGCCGACGATGCCGCGTCGAGTGTTGATTATCGGCCGTTTGGGTTTATTTTGGGTGATATGGTTATTTGATGTGCTCGTCCCGGGAGATCTGCCGCCAGAGTACGGATTTGGTTTGGGTGGCGCTCTTATTAGTGCCGGAGCGATCATCCTCTTGACCTGGGTCGTGCCCGGCTTGATTCACCGCAAACCCCGCAAGATGGTTCTTGAGTTCATTGCGAAGACACTGTTGCATAGACATCGATACACGGCTCCATGCAGACACACAACAGGCATTACACGGTGATGTTTGGAGGGGTTCTATGAAACGAAATCCGTTGAAGGCTGCTGCTTTGGTTGTGGCCATTGTTCTATTCTCTGCCGCATTGTTTACGGCTTGCTGTTTCTTTCTCTTCACTGAGTTTCTGGGATTGGGTTATCCGTGGAACACTATTTCCTGGCAAACCGTGTCTGTCCAAAATTTCGGCACGTTCAAAGTACCTGGGGACATGACCGTTTCCGAAGTGGATGGCTTTGTTTATGTGACCGACCGCCCGATGACTGAAAACGATTATGAAATCTACATGGTAGAAGCCACTTATTCGAATAGACTCGGAATGCCTATACCGCCCACCTCTGTGGCCAGCAACATCACCAAAGGAGAGGCCTTTATAGGAGGGGGCATTCTTTCGAACGGTACCGTCTATTATGACAGCCAAGAATATATATATGGCGGCATATCGTCCACGAAGTTTTCTTTGAGGTTTGTAAGCCTTGAAACGGACGAGGAGAGATACTTCATTTGCTGGGATGAAGACATTGACTATGACATGATGTGCAGAATCGGTCAATCGTTTCGCTATGAGGGGGAAGATGATTTCAATTCATTCCTCTATCTTTCGCTTCTCTTTTTGGTTTTGGGTATGGGTTCATTGTTGTTGATGCTTCGACTTAAAAAGACGGGTTCTCGACAAACAAACGTGGAAAACAGATGATGAGCAGCTGAATGATAAGGAAAAACACCATTTCCCTTTACTTTACACCACGCGCATTACACTTCGGAGGTGCTCACAATGAAAGTAATCTTACAGCAGGACGTGGCCGGGCAGGGCAAAAAGGGCGATCTGGTCAACGTGTCCGACGGATACGCCCGCAATTTCCTGGTCCCGCGCAAGCTGGCCAGTGAGGCCACGCCGGGCGCCATCAGCGAATACAACGCCCGCGAAAAGGCCAAAAAGGAAAAGGCATTGCACGGCAAGGAAAAGGCGCAGGAACTGGCCGCCAAGCTCAAGACGCAGGTCGTCACGGTCAAGGGCAAGGCCGGTACACAGGGGCGGCTGTTCGGCTCCATCACCAACACCGAGGTGGCCGAAGCGCTCAATAAGCAGTACAAACTGGACATCGACCGGCACAAGATTTTGATGGACGAGCACATCAAAACGGTGGGCACCTATGAGCTCAAGATCAAATTGGGCTATGAGGTGTCGGGCGTGCTGCATGTCGAGGTCGTGGCTGAGGAATAGAAGAGCCTCGTCGACGCGCAAATGAAATAAGGCCACGCCGCACCCGGGAAACAGGTCGGGTCGTCTCACGCAAGAAACGAATGGCCGAGACTGGGCATAGGTGGAATAAGAAATCGCAGAGCCGGAGGAACCAAGGAAGTGGCTCTTTCGCACACCGATTCCTGTTTCTACGGATCGGAGATGGCTTATTCCAACGGCTATGGCCGGCGCTCGAGGCTTGACAGACCCGGCGGCATTTTCGGAAGGCGTTAGACTTATTTCATTGCCCGCGCGGCGCGCACGAGGCTTGACATAGAAGCGCCAAGCCATAGGGCTCCCCAATGCCGCTTGGCTCTGCTTCGACAAAAAAACAGTTGAATTGACAGCAACTGCCCCCGTGACTATAATCATCACGAGGGCAGTTCAGGGACGGTTGCGTTCACCTCCGGAAGGAGGTGATGCTTTGTCGGTTTATGAGGCTTTGGCTTTTGCTGTCGCGTTCGCGGCGCTGGTGCTTAAACTCATTGACACCATAGACAAACGAAAGTGACCGCCCCCGACCAAGGATAGCGGTCACTTCTTGTGATACTAAACCTGGGCGCAACCGTTCAAAACGGTCTGCCCTCGTCTTTATTATAGCGCTTTTGGCGCCGTTGTCAACCACAGGAAAAACCGACAGAGCGGGATGTGACCATGGACGAACTGTTTGCCAGACATCAACTGCCCCACAGCGTCGAGGCCGAGCAGGCTGTAATCGGGTCGATTCTTATCGACGCGCGCTGTGTCCCCGACGTTTTGACCGAGCTCAAAGCGTCTGATTTTTTTGTGCCTCAAAACCGCGCCATTTTTGAGGCCGTGATCTCCATGTTCAATTTTTCACAGACCATCGACCCCATCACCGTGTTGGGGCAAATGCGCGAGCGCGGTCAGACCGACGAACGGGCCATGCGCTCTTACATCATGACCTTGATGGAACTTACACCCACTGCCGCCCATGTACTGGAATACGTCAAAATCGTCAAGGATCGGGCGCTGCTGCGCCAGGTGGCCGAGGCGGCCGAGGAGATTCAGGGCAACATCCGGGATCAGGAGGGCGACGGCAATACGGTGCTCGATTTCGCCGAGCAGCGCGTCTATTCCATCCGGCAGGGCCGCTCCGATCAGAGCTTTCAGACGGTTTCGCAGGTGCTGCTCGAGGTGTTCGACCGGCTGGAGACGCTGGCGCAGAATCAGGGCCAGCTGCCCGGCCTGCCGACCGGCCTCAGCGAGGTCGACTCCTATCTGGGCGGCATGGGGCGCTCCAACTTCATCCTGATCGCCTCCCGCCCCGGTATGGGCAAGACCAGCATCGCGCTCAACATCGCGCTCAACGCCGCCCGGGCGACCGGTACGGCTGTGGCGTTCTTCTCGCTGGAAATGTCGCGGGAGCAATTGGTCTCCCGGCTTCTGTCCATCGAATCCTACATCGATTCACGCAAGCTGCAGACCGGTCAGCTGTCGCCCGACGAATGGTCGCGGCTGCTCGACGCGTCCCGCAATTTGAGCCGGCTCGACCTGCGGTTTGACGACAACTCCAACATCAATGTGGCCGAAATGAAGGCCAAGTGCCGCCGGGTGGACAACCTCGGCCTCATCGTCATTGACTACCTCCAGCTGATGCAGGGCACCCGGCACACCGACAACCGCGTGCAGGAGGTAGGCGACATCTCGCGCAACCTGAAGATCATGGCCAAGGAGCTCAATGTGCCGGTGCTGTGCCTGTCACAGCTGTCGCGCGCGGCCGAGACGCGGTCGGAGAAAAACAAGCGTCCTATGCTGTCCGACCTGCGCGAATCGGGCGCCATCGAACAGGACGCCGACGTGGTTATGTTCCTCTACCGCGACGAATACTATCATGAGGATACCGAGGATAAAAACATCGCCGAATGCATCATTGCCAAGAACCGGCACGGCGCGACCGGTACGGTCGAGCTGCACTGGATGGCGCAGTACACGTCGTTTACCTCGCAGGAGTGGAAGCAAAAGGACGCGCCGTTTTAGCATACTGTCCGGGCGTGCCCGGACAGTATGGTTTGTCGAAAAATTCTGTTTTCCGGCAAAAGAGTTCTCGCCCTGCGGGTCTCGCAAAGAAAATCTTTGGTGAAGTGAATTCCCAAAAGATTTGATTCTCATCGCTTTTGTCAAAATCGGCGGAGCAAGAACCTGGCCGCGCGGCGTCCAGGCTCCGCCGTTTTTGGCAAAAGGACGGGGGCGCATAGGTTCTTTGGCCATCTTTTGACTCATACGACACGGCGCTTCGTCGGCCTTTTTGCGCCCCGGCTACGTTGAGAGCGTGAAGTAACCCTGCTCTTTTTCGCCGAATCACCATGTCTTAATGGATCCGCGGTTACCTTGAACGAAGGGGTTGTTTTTATGACGGAGACAGAGCTGTCGGCTCGCATGGCGGAGATTCGGGCGGAAATCGTGTCGATGACACGGCAGGAAGCCGGCCAATATATCGAAGATCAAGACATCCCCGATCATGCGAAGCTCACGCTGCGCGCCGAGCTGGAATCGCCGCCGGGTCATGATGAGACGGAAAACGGGCGCAGGGCGGTCGAAGCGGCGCCGGCGCTGCCCATGAGATTCCACGGGTTTTACCGTTTTTTCTCTCTGCCCGCCACAGCCATTCTCCTTTTCAGCGATTTGAAGGCGCTTCTGGATACATTCGATGAGATGCTTTCCTATTTCGGCGGCCTGCTGTGGGTGTGTATCGCGGCGGAAGCGGTCTGTCTGGCGCTGAGTGTGATTTGCGTTGTCGGCTTTATTATGGTGCCGCGGCGCATGTACTATATTAACCTCTCGTTGATTATTCTCAGACCGCTGGAGGGTCTGTTGTTGGTCGCCATGCTGCTGTCACGCGCCCCGGAAGGGATGGCCGGACAGTATTCCATGCAGGTCATTGTCAGTATCGTATCGGCTGTCTGCATCGCAATTTACTATCGGAAGCGAAAAGCCCTGTTTGTACCGCTGCCGGCCGGTCACGGCGAGCAGGACGGCGGGCGGCCACCTGACGCGCGCTCACAGGATGACCCGTGGCGTCGGAAATGATTCCGGCCAATTGGCGAACGAAGGGGAACGAATTGTATTAGCCCCTTGAACTACGGTCTTGACGACATAACGGAGAACGATCATGCCACATGCTTTTGATCCCCTTGTTTATGCCAAGATCCATCATTTCATTCAGGAACACGCTCTGCTGCCGCGCGGCACACATGCGCTGTGCGCGGTGTCGGGCGGCGCCGACTCGGTTTTTTTGCTGCGGTTTTTGCATCAATACCGGGACACTTTGGGCTTGTTCGGGCTGACCGCGGCGCATTTTAACCACCTTCTGCGCGATGAGGCGGACGGAGACTGGGCGTTTGTTCGGGATTTGTGCGCCGCCTGGGACATCCCGCTCTTTTTTGGCAGCGGCAGTGTGGCATACTACAGCAAGCGTTGGGGCACCGGTGAGGAGGAAACGGCGCGGCGCATGCGCTATGCCTTCCTTCAAGACACCGCCCTTGAAATCGGTGCTTCCCGTATCGTCACCGGCCACACGGCGGGCGACAATCTGGAGACTGTCCTGCTGCACATGATCCGCGGCTGCGGTCTGCGGGGCCTGACCGGCATTCCGCCCGTCAGGGACAACATCGTTCGGCCGCTGCTTAATGTGACGCGGACGGAAATCGAGCGGGTGCTCTCCGAACAGGGGCTTTCACACCGCGAGGATGCCAGCAACGCCGACACTCGATATACACGCAACCGACTGCGCCACAACGTCGTGCCCGAGCTTGTCCGCATCAATCCGCGCCTTGTCGAGACGGTGGGCGCGATGGCGCGGCGTTTCCGTGAGGATGAGGATTATCTGTCGGCGCTGGCCGACCGGGCGCTGGAGTCCCTGAGCGGTCCGCTGTCGGCACAGGAACTTGCCGCCTTGCCGTCCGCGCTGTTCGCGCGGATCATGCCCCGGCTCCACAGCGAGGCGGGCGGTGTGACCGCGTTGACCGCCCGGCACATCGAAGCGCTGCGCCGATGGTGCGCGCAGGGCGGCGCGCACGCGAGAATCATGCTGCCCGATGGGATTCAAGCCGTCCGAAGCTACGACACGGTATCGTTTGCGCGTACCGCGGCGGCTTTGCCGAACGCAGCTTCAAGCGCGGGCGGACTTCTCCGCTATGTCGTCGAGGGGCCGTTTGCGCCGCCGCTGCCGGTTGATCCCGATGTCGTCTGGCTGGATGAAGCGGTCGACGCGCGAGGGTTAATTGCGCGGGCGCGCCTGGCGGGGGATATGCTCAGGCTGCCCGGCAAACCGGGGCGGCGTTCGCTGAAGCGACTGATGATCGACAGGAAAATTCCGGCGGCGCTGCGCGACCGGCTGCCGGTACTGACCGACGCCGGGGGTGACGTTGTGGCCGTGTGCGGACTGGGCACCGACGCGCGGTTTGCCCCGCGGCCGGGGTACAGGGCGTGGGCCGCTCGGTTGCTGCCGCAAGAGGAAATACCCGAATAACGGGTTATCTGGGAGGAATCATGATGACGGGAGACAAGCCGCGCGTTCTTTTTCCGGAGGCGATGATCAAGAGGCGGGTCACCGAGCTGGCGGCCGAAATCACCCGCGATTATGCCGGCCGCGAGCCGCTGCTCATCGGCGTGCTCACCGGCGCGTTTGTGTTTCTTTCCGATTTATGCCGCGCCATCGACCTGCCCTGTCAGGTCGACTTCCTGTCGGCCAAATCCTACGGCAAAAAATCCGAATCGGACGGAACCGTACGGCTGGCCTACGATATCAACATGAACATTGAGGACAGAGACGTACTCGTCGTAGAGGACATCCTTGACAGTGGCGTCACGTTGGGATATATTATAGACTTATTGAAGGTGCGCCATCCGGCGTCACTCAACCTGTGCGTCCTGCTGGATAAACCCGCGCGCCGACGCGCGCCGGTGCAGGCGCATTATGTCGGTTTCACCATCCCGGACGAGTTTGTCGTGGGATATGGACTGGACTATGCGGAAGCGTACCGGACGTTGCCGTACATTGGCCGTATGAAGCCCTGACGGTTGCCCTTGGGCGGCCACAGGCAGGGGATTTTTTTGACGGATGCGCTCCCGCCGGGAGTGCAGGAGGGGTTATGCGCTTGAAAAACAACGGATTGAAAGACATTGGTTTTTACGTCATCGTCCTGCTCATTCTGGCGGGCACGGTGCTGCTTTTGTTTAACGCGTCGAACGAACCGCCGCCCACCTATTCCGATGTGGTTCACTATTTCCAGCAGGAACAGGTCAAGTCGTTTGAGATCGAGGGCGACGTGCTCAGGCTTGAGCTGAAGGAAGGCAAGAAGCTGGAGCACCAGCTGCTCTCGCTGGGGATTTTCTACGACGACCTGGGCGACCTCATCCACGAGCAGGACGCCAAGGGTCTCTATGAGAAGTACAATTACGTGCCCGGGTACACGCCGCCGTGGTGGATGACCATGATCCCCTATGTGCTCATTATCGGGCTCTTTATTGTCCTTTGGTACTTCATGTTCAACCGCGCCGGCGGCGGCGACGGCAAAGCCATGAAGTTTGGCCGCGCGCGCACCCGTTTGGGCAGCGACGAGAAGAAAAAGGTCACGTTCGGCGACGTGGCCGGCGCCGACGAGGAAAAGGAAGAGCTGCAGGAGATCGTCGACTTCCTGCGCCACCCGAAGCGCTATATCGAGATTGGCGCGCGTATCCCCAAAGGCGTGCTGCTGGTCGGCCCTCCGGGCACCGGCAAGACGCTGATCGCCAAGGCCGTGGCCGGCGAGGCCGGTGTGCAGTTCCTGTCCATTTCGGGCTCCGACTTTGTCGAGCTCTATGTCGGTGTGGGCGCGTCGCGCGTCCGTGATTTGTTTGAACAGGCCAAGAAAATCGCGCCCTCCATCGTGTTCATCGATGAGATCGACGCGGTCGGCCGTCACCGCGGCGCCGGTATGGGCGGCGGCCACGACGAGCGCGAGCAGACGCTCAACCAGCTGTTGGTTGAGATGGACGGGTTCGGCTCCAACGAGGGCGTCATCATCATCGCCGCCACCAATCGTCCCGACATCCTCGACCCGGCGCTGCTGCGTCCGGGCCGCTTCGACCGGCAGGTCTTTGTGGGTATGCCCGACATCCGCGGCCGCGAGGCCATTTTGAAGGTACACGCCCGCGGCAAGCCGCTCGACGCCGACGTCAATCTGCAGAATATCGCCAAGACCACCGCCGGATTCACCGGCGCCGATCTGGAAAATCTACTCAACGAGTCGGCGCTGCTGGCCGCGCGGCAGAATAAAAAAGTCATCGGCAACGACGACCTGCACAACGCCATGCTCAAGGTCATCGCCGGGCCCGAGAAGAAGTCGAAGGTCATCACCGAGAAAGAACGCAAGCTGACCGCTTTCCACGAGGCGGGGCACGCCGTCGTGATGCAGAACCTCGAGACGCAGGATCCGGTGCACCACATTACCATCATTCCGCGCGGCGCGGCCGGCGGCATGACCATCTCACTGCCCAAGGAGGATAAGTATTACGCCTCCAAGAGTGAGATGTTTGAGGACATCGTTTCGTTTATGGGCGGCCGCGTGGCCGAGCAGCTGATGCTCAACGACATCTCGACCGGCGCGTCCAACGACATCGACCGCGCCACCAAGCTGGCGCGCAACATGGTCGTCAAATACGGCATGAGCGACAAGCTGGGGCCGATCAACTTCGGTTCGGAGAACGAAGAGGTGTTTCTGGGCCGCGACTACGGCCACACCCGCAACTATTCGGAGCAGGTGGCCGCGCAGATCGACGAGGAGATCGGGGCCTTTATTCGAAAGGCCTATGATAAATGCGAGAGCATTTTGAAGCAAAATATCGACAAGCTGACCAGCATCGCCGAGTATCTTCTCGAGCATGAGACCATGGACGAGGACGTGTTCAAGACGTTCTTCCCCGCTGTGGACGCGCTGCCCGAGCCGGATCCGGCCTAAGCGGCACTTTCGGCGGATCGTTCCTTTTTCCCCGGGAACTGGGTTGCTTCGCCCGTCCTCGGACGGGCGAGTTTCTTTTGAGGAGGATTTCGGATGCAAACGAAACACAGAGGGCTGTTGGGGCTTCTTCTCGTTTTGGCGGCCGGATTGGCGGCGGCTTTTTTGCGTACGGTTGAGTTCAGAAAGGCATGGGACAAACAACTCATGCTGTTTGACAACGCGTCGCCCTTTGCCGAAATCTTGTTCGTTTTCACTGTGCTGGTGGTTCTGGCCCTTGCTTTTTGGTTGTACCGGCGGTTCGATCCCTCCAAACAGCCGGACGAGACCGGGGCGGCGGAATCCGCGCCGCGTCGTTTTCCGGTCATCGCCTCGGTTTTTGCGGCGTTGTCCGTGTTGCTGATGCTGGCGTCCGGGCTCTTTGATTTCGTTGATTCGGTGGGGGCGTCCAACTGGCCCTATCTCGTTTTTTCCCTGCTGACGTTTTTGGCGACGGCCGCGGTGGCCGCCACTTCACGTGATATCGCGCGGGGCACTGTCCACCGGAGAACACACGGGTTGTATTTGCTGGCGCCGGTGCTGTGGGGCACTTTCTGGCTTATTCTCACGTTCCGGGAGACGCCCACGCTGCCGGTTGTCACGCTGTATATGTTCGACGCCATCGCCATCGCGTTTTTCATGCTGACCGTTTTGTTCGAGGCCGGCACCTATTTCGACCGTGCCAAGCCGGCGCGGACCCTCTTTTGTGCGCTGGCCGGTTTGTTTTTCACCCTTCTGGCCGCCGTCTCACAGGGCTTGTATCGGGTGCTTGAAGGGCAGTGGATCGACGTTGTCCCGTCGGTGGGACACTGTTTGCGATTCCTCTTTTTGGTTCTGTTTTTATCTTATATGGTGATCGACCTATTGGGTCGCCATTACAAATGCGAAGAAAAAGGCCATTGAATGAATGGGGGCATCCGATCACGCTGACTCCGCGCTTCTCATGGCGCCGGTTCATTGCGTATCGGATGGCTTGGCCGTTCTGAAACGTACCGCTTGGAGGAGAGGTGCCGGAAGGGAAGGATGACTCTTGCGTTCCCCTTTGCGCTTTTTGCTGACGGCTGTACTGGCCGGTTTGTTGGGCGGCGTTTTATGCGGTCAGGCGGTGGCCGCGTTTTGGGATCCGGCGCTGGGGCTTTGGCCACGGCACTGGACATGGGTTACCCTATTGTACTTAGTGCTTGTCGCGCTGGCGGCCTTTTGGCTGTCGCGCCGATGGTGCCGTCCGGTCGGCCGGCGCGCGCTGCGCCGGTTTCGCACGCGTCGAACCGTCGTGCCTTCGCTGCTGGCAGCTGCGGTCTTGTTGGCCTCGGGTGTGTTGGGACTTCTGACCGATGCCCCCGACCGAGGGGTCTTCGATCTGGTGTTCGCGCTGTCTTCCGTGTTGCTTTTTTTGTTGCTCCTTTATTTGATCGCCGTGTTGGGTAAATCGGCCGGACGACGCCGGCAGAGGCTGGGGTACCGCTATGGCGCGCTGTTGCTGTTTCCCGTCCTTTGGGCCGGCGTGTGGGTGTTCGACTGGTTTAGGGAGAGCCTCAATCAGCCGCTGCGGTTTGATGTGCTCATTGAGTTGTTCGCGCTACTGGCTGTGATGCTGTGTCTCTGCGCTTATGCCGGGTTCTACTTTTACGGCCGGTATCGGCGCCGGACGCTGACCTACGCCTTCTGCGGCATTGCTTTTTCGTTGATGCGCGTGTGCGCGCCCGCTTTGGCCCTGTTGCTGACCGGGCGGTGGTACACCGATGACGTGCCGTGGGCTCAGCTGCTGCGGTTTGTATTCGCTGTGATTCAGCTCATGTCGATTGTTTATGCCCTTTACGGGCACAGTCTGGGCGCGCTGTCCACCGGACGGAAGGCGGGGGCTGATTCATCGGAGGATGTATCCAAGCGGAGGATGAAGAAACAGCCTGAATGAGGTTGTGTTGTTTTTTATGGAGACGACGGGGGGACGGAGGACGTTCCTTTCTCCGGACGATGATGTCAAGCCTCGTGCGCCGGTCATGGCCGGGCAAATAAGCCATCTCCGGTGTGCCTAAACAGAAAACGGTTTGCGTAAGAGCCGTTTTCTTGGTTTAGTCGTCCCTGCGATTTCTTATTTCCCCTAAGCCCGGACGAGGCTCTTCGGCGTTGTCACACGGCCTCCGAACCGGTGAGGTCAAAGGTCATTGACAGCATATGCTTGTTTTGTCCTATTCCCTATGCAGTAACGGCCTGTGCGTGTTTATCTTCGTTTCTATGCTTCTCCCTGTTGTTTGGAGCATTCCGATCCATTGCCATCCGGCCTTCATCTGTCTAAACATACAGGTAAAGCCTCGTCGCAGAATGACTTCTGTGACGAGGCTTTTTTAGGTGGCGCTCAAAACTTCAGCGTTATTCTATGCCGTAATACGCGCAGATTTCGGCGATGTCGGCGCGCAGGTCGTCCGTCGTCCGTCCGGCGACCAGGGACAGGTCGTTCCATTGGGCGAGCGCGTCCGGCCCCAGCACGGGCGTCAGCGTGCCGTCGTCGCTGAGCCGCGCGGCCGAGGTTCCGCAGAACACATAGGTTTGGCCGATTTCAAGCGGCCCTGTCCAATCTTCGGTGTTGAACTCAAAGGTTTCCGCCGGGGCGCCGAACAACGTTTCGGTGACCGTCACGGCGTAGCGCGGATAACCGAACTCCGACTCACCGGCCTCACCGGTGACCGTGCCGAGGCGGATGGCGTAGGTTTCGGAATCCGATTCCGCGTACCAACGCAATGACTGCACCAGTTTGGACGTCAGCGCGGGATGTTCATGCAGATAGGTGATGTCGTCCCAGAGCGCCGTCAGCGGCTGGCCGTCGTACCGGTTGAGATCCTCAAACAGGGAATGCGAGTGCAAAAGGCCTTGGTCATCGACTTCAAACAGGGCGTCCAGGTCACCCGAGACGTAGTATTCCTCTTCCCCGTCGGGATAACGCGACAGCGGCAGCACATAGATTCCGCCCACGCGTACCAGATTGGTCAGTTCGGTGCCGACACAACCGCCGGCCTTGTTCTGGACAATGGTCAGCTCCTCGGGCAGTTGATTGTCGAGGCCATACAGCACCTGAATAACGGCGCGCTGTCTCTCGACGGTCATAACCCCGTCGCCGTCGTTGTTGAAGGACTCGGCGCTCAGCACCTTGGCCACCACGATGTCGCCCTCCATGCCGTAGTTGTTATAGTAGGAGCAGATGTCGTACAGGCTGGAAAAGGCAATGCGCGAGAAGGCAACGCCGTCGCCCTCGGTCCAGGTATAGTCGGAGGCGGGCAAACCGCGCAGGTCGGCAACGGCCAGTCCGTCCGTGTTGGATGCGGTCGGTGGGGTCTGTTGGGTGGGATCGGAGACGCCGGACACGGGGGCATTGTCAAGGGGCAGCTCGGCTTGTGACCACGGCTGCCAAACGAAAAGCGAGGTGACGAGCACCAGCGCCGCACAGGCGGGCAGCGCCCAGCGCAGGGGCTTGCGCGCGGCGCGCGGCGGTTGATTCTGCAGTCCTGTCAGCATCCGTTCGGAGGTCGGCTGATCGGGGGACAGGGTTTCAAAGGCGTCGTGCAAGTCTTTTTTATTCATGGTTTTCTTCCTCCAGCTGCATTTTCAGCATTTGCCGCCCGCGCAAGAGCCAGGAACGCGCGGTGGCCTCGCGGCCGCCCAGCATGTTTCCGATCTCGGTGGCGGTGTAGCCCTCGTAGTAGTGCAGATACAGCGCCGCCCGGTACTTGGGGGGCAACGCCAGCACCAGCGCCAGTGTGGCGTCGGGCGCGTGTTCCGGCGCGGCGATGGTTTCATCGAGCGCTTCGGTGTTGCGCCACGGCGTGCGCCAGGTGTTGTGGCACATGCCGGTCGCGGCGCGGATGAGCCACGCTTTTTCGTGTTCGCTGTTCACAAAGGCGGTGTGGTTGCTCATCATGCGGAGAAACACGTTTTGCGTCATGTCCTCGGCGTCGGCGCGGTTTTTCAGGTGCAGCAAACACACCCGGTAGACCGTCGCGTGGTGCCTCCGGAACAGGTCCTCGATGTCTCTATTCGTACGCCATAAAGAATCGGGCATCTGCTGTACACCTCTCTGCCATGAATACACGGCAAAACGGTCAAACGTTGCACGGAGGAGAAAAAAAGAAACCGCCCCCGGTCAAGGTTAGGCGGTTGCTTATGTAACACATGAATCTTGAGCGCAACCGTTTTACGGACTGCCCTCACGTTTATCATAACACCTTGTACCGGTCTGTCAACACATGGCAGGCCGGTGTTTAGCCGAAAATGGGGGCGGCCTTGGCCGCCCCCATGATATATCGATACAATTGCTTATCCGCACAGCGGGCAGGGCGCAATGGTACTCAAATAGCGCGCGCCCAACAGCAAAACCGTTGCCGGAAGGGTGAAAAACCCAGCCATCCACAGCCAGCGCCCCGGCAGAGAACGAAACCGCGTAAACACAACGCCGATGACCACCAACAGGATGACCGCGCAAAGACCCTGGACTGCAAACGCCTCGGCCTGCAGCTCCAGGTGCCGCGGCGCCCATTCCAGGGCATGTGCCGCGAAAACACCGTAAAGCCAAAGGGACACGCCGACCGCGGCTGCCATAGCGGCAATATACACGCAGATGAAAACCTGCTGTCGGCTGAAGCGCGACGTGTTGGGAGGCGATGGAAACGGAGTATCCATGACGGAAGTCCTTATCCGGCGGCGGGGAAATACTTCTTAATGTTCTCCGACGCCATATTCTCGTCGTCGCTGATGGTGACGGTAAAATCGACACTGTGATTGTCCGCGAAAGCAGACAGCCAGGCAAGCAGCTTCTCGGTTTCGGCCATGCTGCTCACACCGGTAATTTTGTACAGGCTGTCGATGAAAATGTGGGAGATGTCGTAGTTGCCGGCGTGCAGACCGGCCAGGAACCCGCAAAGTGCCTCAGTGCCCTTGATGCGGTAGTCAGACGCGTCGACCAGACGCGCGCCGTGGTGGATGTCGAAGGTGAGTTTCTTGCCGTTTTCAATGAGGACAACCAGACCGGGGTCGTTGTCAACGGCGGCGTTGACCCATTCAATCATTCGCTTTGTCTTGCCGCAGCCCTTCAGGCCCATGACGACACGAACCAATGGTATCATCCCTTTCGAAATTATTCCATGGCGCTTTCATTCACTCACGAGCCGGGACGCTGCGTAAAATCCGGAAAACGCCGTCCCATCCGACCCGTCGGACGCGCCTCTTTGATCTGTCCCTATTCTATCATACCCGTCGGCGGCTCACAAGCCCGGGGAGTGGAAATTTTCTATGAACGGACACACAGGTGAACTTTGTTCAGTGCTTACCCACTACAAACGCGCGGTCAGTTCCTTTTGACGATCCTCATACCCCGGCTTGCCCAGCAGCGCGAACATGTTGACTTTGTAGTCCTCTACGCCGGGCTGGTCAAACGGATTGACGCCCTGAACCGTACCCGACAGCGCGCAGGACAGCATGAAGAAATAGAGCAGTCCGCCCAGATGGCAGGCGTTCAGCTCGGGCAGGCGCAATACGATGTTGGGCACGCCGCCGTCGACGTGCGCCAGATAGGTGCCGAGGAAGGCTTTGTCGTTCAGCTCGGAGAGGGGACGACCGGCCAGGAACTCCAAGTTGTCGGCACAGTGGGGGTCGCTGGGTACGGTGACCGACGCCGGGGTTTGCTCGACCACGAGGATGGTTTCGAGCAGATGCCGGACGCCGTCCTGCATGTATTGACCCATCGAGTGCAGGTCGGCGGTCAGCTCGAGGCTGGCCGGGAAAAGACCCTGATGCTGTTTGCCTTCGCTCTCACCGAACAGCTGCTTCCACCACTCGCACAGGAACCGCAGGTCGGGCTCGTACACGCCGAGCACCTCAATGGCTTTGCCGTCGCGGTACTGCGCCTGCCGCGCGGCGGCGTATTGCCAGGCGGGATTCTGTTCGCCGGGGGTCGAGAGGGCCTCCATCATGTCGGCCGCGCCGCGCATGAAGCCGTCGATGTCGAGTCCGGCCGCCGCGATGGGCAGCAGACCGACCGGTGTAAACACCGAGTAGCGTCCGCCGATGCCGTCGGGGATGACAAAGGTCTCATAGCCCTCTTCGTCGGCCAGCGTCTTGAGCGCGCCGCGCGCCTTGTCGGTGGAGGCGTAGATGCGCGTCCGCGCGCCCTGCTTGCCGTATTTCTTCTCGAGAAGTGCCTTGAATACGCGAAACGCGACCGCCGGTTCGGTGGTGGTGCCCGATTTGGAGATGACGTTGACCGAAAAATCGCGGTCGCCGATCAGTGCGAGAATGTCCTCCAAATAGCGGCCGCTTATGTTGTTGCCTGCGAAGAAAATGTCGGGGGTGTCTTTTGTTTTCAGGTTGTAGCTCGCGCCGTGAAGCGCGTCGATGACGGCGCGCGCGCCCAGATAGGAGCCGCCGATGCCCACGACGACCAGCACTTTGCTGTCGCGCCGGATCCGTTCGGCACAACTTTTGATGCGGGCAAACTCGTCCTTGGGATAGTCGCGCGGCCAGGTCAGCCAGTCGGTGAACGCGGCGCCCGGGCCCGAGCGGGTTTTCAGCGAATCGTGCGCGGCGGCCAATTCGGCCGTGGTCACCGAGGAAAAGGGAGCGCTGCCGGTTCCCTTGGTATCAACAGCAATCATACAACGTCCTCCAACGAAGATTTCCCGGGGATGGACGCCCCAAACGCATCCCGTACCGGGTAACGTGTTGTCATGAATATTTTACCGCAGATGGGCGGGCAATTCAACCGATGGAGAGAGCGGTTCGGCTTTTTTGGCGGATTTTATAGATTGTTTGCCGGAGAGAGAGGGGGGGATGTGGTTATGTCCTAAATAGCCGTCAGCTCCACCCGCACGTTTTCTTTTCCAATGGTGATCTCTATGCGGTAGTCGTCGCCGGTGTTGTTGATGAATTTTAAGTCCTTCTGCCCATAATAGACTGTGGCGTCCTGACCCAGTTCAATGTAGCCCGGGTCGCGCGAGTGTTCATGGCGCTCGGTGATCTCGAAGCCGGCCTTTTTGGCGGCATTGTAGAGCGTGGTCGCCACTTGACAGACGCCGCCGCCCACCTCCTTGCGCTTTTCGCCCTGCACAAAGATGGTGGCTTTTCGATAGCCTTTTTTGGAGGTGCGCGCGCCCAGCGTGCGGTTGAAGGAAAACTCCTCACCCGCCTTAATGGTTTGGCCGCTGAGCTTTTTGGCGGCCAGTTGAAGGTTTTTGGTTCGGTTTTCGCTGGAGGACAGGATCGGCGTCTCAAAACGGACGGGCTCCGCCTTCTTGGGCGCAACCGACGGCGAGGCGGCCGGCGACGCGGGCGGTCGGCTCACATGTGTTCTGTTTTTGGGTGCGGCGTCATCTGGCACCCCCTTTTTGGGCGCCGCGCCGTCTGAGGCCGACGGAACCGCGGCCGGCGTATTCGTGTCGGAGGGAATCGCCGTCCAATGCGTGTTCAGTTCCCCGGGCGGTGTGTCCGAAATGGTGTGCGCGCAGGCGCAGAGCGTTGCCGTACACAGGAGAGCCATGACGGCGCAGCGCAGGAGACGCGTGGCTCGAGTCGATGGTATCATCAAAAATCACCCCCGGTTATCATGAACCGGGGGCGGTTGGAATATGCGGAGAAAGGGACGTTTCGCCGCGCGGGCGGCGCGCGCATAAGATGGCCTCGGGAATTATACAAACAGAACCGAAACCATCCGCGCGAAAATATCAAACAAACCGAGGCGCGGCACCTCATCGGCGGCCACGATGGGCATGGTGGCGATCACCTCGCCGTCGGACAGCACGGACAGTTCGCCCAGCTTCTGCCCCTTTTCCACCGGCGCTTCCAGATCGGCGGCCAGCTCGACGCGTTTTTCCAGCGTCGCGGCCTTGCTTTTCTCCACCAGCACATGCGTCTCCTCCGGCAGAACGGGTTGTATCTCATCGGCCTTCCCCAGAACGACCGGGATGGGCAGCAATACCTCGTCGGGGACCACGGCGGCCAGGGTGTAGTTGGCAAACCCGAAGTCGAGCAGCGTGCTGGCCGACTTGGCCCGGATGTCGGAGGATTCGGCGGTCATGACCACCGCGATGAGCTCCATGCCGTCCCGCTCGGCGGAGGCCGACATGCTCCATTTGGCTTTGGAGGTCGAGCCGGTCTTCAGGCCGGTGGCGCCGGGGTAGAAGCGGATGAGCTTATTGGTGTTGTTGAGGCCGAAGGTGCCGCCGCGCAATGTGCCTTGCCACACCATGGTGTATTTTTTGATGGCGTCATGC
>JAVBPF010000041.1:0-5645 GCA_031549735.1 Oscillospiraceae bacterium | reverse complement strand
ACAGGCCTCCAGCAGAGCGTAGTCGATGACGCTGGACGCCTTGGACACGCCGATGCGCTCACAGAAGTCGCGCAGCGCGGCGGGCGGATAGCCCCGGCGGCGCATACCGCACAGGGTGGCCATGCGCGGGTCGTCCCAGCCGGCAACGTGATTCTCCTTGACCAGTTGCAGACATTTGCGTTTGCTGGTGAGCGTGTAGTTGACGTTCATGCGGGCAAACTCGGTCTGCCGCGGCGGCGACTGGATGTCACAGTTCACGAGAAACCAGTCATACAACGGCCGGTGATTCTCAAACTCCAGCGTGCACAAAGAATGCGTCGTACCCTCGGCGGCGTCGGATAGCGGGTGCGCCATATCGTACATCGGGTAGACGCACCATTTGTCGCCGACGTGGTGATGGCTGGCGTGTACGATGCGGTAGATGACCGGGTCGCGCATGTTGAGGTTGGGCGACGTCATGTCGATTTTTGCGCGAAGCACCATAACGCCGTTTTCGAACTCGCCGGCGGTCATGCGCTTGAATAAATCGAGGTTTTCCTCAATGGGACGGTCGCGATAGGGGCTTTCCGTGCCCGGCGCGGTCAGGGTGCCGCGCGTCTCGCGGATCTGCTCGGCTGACAGCTCGCAGACGAAGGCCAGTCCCTTTTCAATTAGCTTGACGGCGCAGGCATAGATAAAATCGAAATAGTCCGAGGCGTACAGCACTTTGTCCCAGCGAAAGCCCAGCCACCGGATGTCCTCCATGATGGCGTCGACGTACTCCTCATCTTCTTTCTCCGGATTGGTGTCGTCAAAACGGAGATGACAGACGCCATTGTACTGCTCAGCCATGCCGAAGTCGACTGAAATGGCCTTGGCGTGGCCGATGTGCAGATAACCGTTCGGCTCGGGCGGGAAGCGGGTCTGCACATGCGTGTAGGTGCCGTCGCGCAGGTCGCGGTCGATCATTTCGGAGATGAAGTGGGAGACGTTTTTTTTGCCCTCCATATGGGTATTCCTCCATTGTATTGAGATCTGATATAAAACGCATAAAGGGCGGTCTAATTGTCCTTCAGCCAGTGCCGCAGCGGATGTCGCCGCACCGACGAGACAAGCCCCATGGCCGCGAACAAGGCAACAACCGACGAGCCGCCATAGCTGATAAACGGTAGCGTCAGCCCGATAACCGGCGTGAGCGCCAGACACATCAGTACGTTGATGATGGTTTGGAACAAAATCATCGACCCCACGCCGACACAGACCAGACCGGACAGACTGCTCTTGGCCTTGGTAGAGATATAAAAACACCGGATGATAATCAGTGACAGCACCAGCAGAATGATCAGACAACCGACCAGACCAAACTCCTCTCCGGCCACGGCGTAGATGAAGTCGGTCTGTTGCGCGGGCAGACGTCCGACCTGCGTCTGGGCGCCGCTGTACAATCCCTGACCGGCCAGCTGTCCTCCGCCAATCGAAATGCGGCTGAGAATCGACTGGTAACCGACATCACTTGGGTCAAGATCGGGGTTAAACCCCACGAGCAACCGGAACCGCTGATAGTCCTCCATCAGTGAGTACCAGGCAAAGGGAACGGCGGCAGCGATCAAGGCGAACAGTGCGGCGAACCAGCGAAACTTGATACCGGCGGCAAGACACATGGCAAAAAAAACGAGGGCGTAGATGACAATCATGCCGCCGTCCCTGGAGGTTATATAGATGAGGGCCAGTGTGAACACCAGATAGATCGATATCAAGCTCACCGAAACCGGATGATTCAGCCTGTCCTTCTTGGAAAACTCAAAAAACTGCTTGGCCAACAACAGGATAAACACAAGCTTGACGATTTCCGCAGGCTGGATGGCCACGCCAAAGGGTGTCGGAAGCCAGCTCTTATTGCCCTTGCCCGTGCCCAATGGAATCAGAAGGGCCATAAACAGAACCGAAAACACGGTCATGATCTTCCAATGTGAACACAGTGCGTCGACATCGATCAGCGAAATCAGCAAATAGAGTAGCACGCCCATAACAATGGCGGCGAACTGAACGGTGACATACCGGCCGGCGCCGCCGTCCAGCGTGCGCGCGGCGCTGGACACCAGAACCAGACCGATGCCCGAGGCCACCAGACAGAGTGAGAGCAAAAGCAGATCCACGGTTTTGAAGTAGAGCTTGATTTCACGCCAGATGCCCTTCAAGAAACTCAACAACTTTCGAAAGAAAATTCTCTTTTATATCTTTTGGAGTATGGTATAATGATGTCGGATTGAACGATTTCCGGCCACATGAACGGTGTCGGCCGAAACTTCTGATAGAGCCCGCCGCAGAAGCGGGCGGCTCGAACTTGACCGGAGGCGGGGAGGCTTGTCTGTGCCAATACTGTCGCGCTCGGCCGAAGAGACCGGGCAGTGGGGCAAGCGCTTGGGCGAGAGCCTACAAAAACCGGCCGTCGTAGTGCTTTTAGGTGACATCGGCGCCGGAAAGACCGTATTCGTTCAGGGCTTGGCCCGTGGGCTTGGCATCGACGACCGCGTGGTCAGCCCCACCTACACGCTTGTGCGCGAGTATCAGGGGCGTTTGCCGCTTTTTCATGTTGACCTGTATCGTCTTGAAAGCTTTGACGACCTGATCGACATCGGCTGGGACGACTATCTTGCCAGCGGCGGAGTGCTGGCGCTGGAGTGGGGGCAGCGGCTGGAGAATGTTTGGCCGCCCGAGACCGTTTTTGTCAGCCTCGAGAATCATCCTGAGCAGGCCGAATGGAGGTACATCATCTGTGACCATCTTGGCGCTTGAATCGTCCGCCAAATCGGCCAGCGTGGCGGTGATGAGGGACAAGACCCTCATTGCCCAGAGCTTTCAAAACAAAGGGCTTACCCATTCACAGACGCTGATGCCGATGACCGAAGCGTTGCTGCAGGGCGTCGGCATGACCATGAGCGACATTGATCTGGTGGCCGTGACCGTCGGCCCCGGTTCCTTCACTGGCTTGCGCATCGGTGTAGCCACGGCGGCTGGCCTGGCCTGGGCCGGCAAGTTGCCCTGTGTGGGCATTTCCAGCCTGGAGGCTTGCGCGCGCGGCGTGTCGCATGTGCCCGGCCTCATTTGCGCCGCCATGGACGCGCGGCGCGGCGAGGTTTATGGCGCGCTGTTCGAAACCGGCGCCGACGGGACGCTTACTCGCTTCACCGAGGATATGGCGCTGCCCGCCGGGGAGCTGCTGGAGCAGACGTCGGGTTGGCGGTGTACGCTGGTGGGTGACGGCGCGGCGCTGTGTTACCAGACCGCGTTGGCGCATCGCGAACTCCGTGAAAGAGCATCGCTCACGCTGGCGCCCGAGCACCTCCGGTTCCCGCTGGCTTCCAGTGTGGCTTTGCTGGCCTTCGAAGCCGCCGAAAGAGGAGAGACCGTCGACGCGTTTTCCTTGACACCGAAGTATCTGCGCGTCTCCCAGGCCGAACGCGAAAGAGAAACCCGCCTGGCTGGAGAAACGAAGCGTTGTGAAGTCCAGACGGACAAGCCGTGTAATGATGCAAGCAGTGAGAAAAATGACAGTGAGGAGACCGAACTATGAGCCAATTGCATATGGTGGACCATCCGTTGATTCAGCACAAACTGACCATCCTCCGGGATAAGAACACCGGCGTCAAGGAATTCCGGGAGGTCGTCAGCGAAATGGCCATGCTCATGTGTTATGAGGCCACGCGCGACCTGCCGCTCGAGGATGTTGAGATTGAGACGCCGATATCGAAAACAATCTCTAAAACACTGGCGGGCAAAAAAATGGCGGTGGTGCCGATTCTGCGCGCCGGTTTGGGTATGATCGATGGCATTATTGAATTGATGCCGTCGGTTCGGGTGGGACACATTGGTCTATACCGCGACCCCGAGACGCTCCTGCCGGTGGAGTATTACTGCAAGACGCCGCCCGACATTGAAGATCGGGACGTCATCATTCTCGATCCCATGCTGGCCACCGGAGGCACGGCCTCGGCGGCGGTGCAGTTCATTAAAAACTACGGCTGCAAGTCGATTAAGCTGATGAGCATTTTGGCCGCGCCCGAGGGCGTGGCAAAACTGCAGGGCGACCATCCCGATGTGGAAATCTATGTGTGTGCGGTAGACGAAAAGCTGAACGATCATGGCTACATCATTCCCGGACTGGGCGACGCCGGCGACCGGATTTTCGGGACGAAGTAGAAACGAAGAGCCGAGCAGGTCGGCAAGGAGTACAGTGAACGATGCGGGGAAGGAAAGCAGCGGCCCACGCCCGAGCCGCGTTTCCGCGCACGCGGAGTGAACAGTGCGACTGCCCGCCGAACGTCGCGAGGCTTGACAGAAACGAAGAGCCTCGTCCGGGCATAGGGGAAATAAGAAATCGCAGAGCCGGAGAAACCAAGAAGTGGATCTTGCGCAAACCAATTCTGTTTCTACGGATCGGAGATGGCTTATTTCCCCGGCCATGACCGGCGCACGAGGCTTGACACAGAAGAGCCTCGTCTCGGTATACATTCTCCTACCGTCTCCGCCGCCTGCCAGTATAGTTTCCCGAGGAACGATCCCTCCGCCTTTTGCGGTTGTACAGAATCACAAAGACAATATACAAAACGACAAGAATGATCACAATGGCAATGGTGTACTTGACCCAATCCTGGCCAACAAAGTTTTTGACGTCGTTGGCGATTTGCTCGGTCTCGTTGCGCTCAACGCCGGATGTGGCGACCAGCGGGATGGTACCGAAATCCCGACCCTGATAGGTCAGTCGGATTTCGCCCAAAACATCACCCGCTTCGACCGGAGCGTTGACGCCGCCCTCATTGTACGGCACAATTTCTCTGTTGATGGCCTCCGGATCGAGATCATTGGGCACCAGCGCGGTGAGTGTCGTTTCGGGATGGAGAGCCACCGTATCCTTGTCCTTGCCCATGTTCACCTTAATCTCAATGATTTGGTCGATGGAGCGAATGATGGTCTTGTTCGAGAAGTTGGCAAAACCCCACTCAAAGAGCGTTTTAGTCTCGACAAAACTGAGAATACGGTTGGTTTCGGCTTCCTTCTCCGCACCCATCACGATACTCAGATAGCTCAAGCCCTTGTCCTGTGCCGAGGAGACGAGACAGTAACCGGCCAGCGAAGTGTGGCCCGTTTTAATACCGCGGGCGGGGTAGTAGATGTATTGTGGATCTTGCGCGGTTGAAATCAAAAAGTTGGTGGTACGCAGCGCGCGCGCCGGGGATTTGTTGGTTTCCGGAATGGATTTGGCGGCCGTATTGCAGATGTCCATGAACCCGGGGTGACTCATGGCCGCTCGCGCGATCAGGCTCATGTCATAGGCGGTCGTGTAGTGATTGTCATCGTGCAGACCGTGCGCATTGACAAAGTGAGTGTTCTCGCAGCCCAGCTCCTCGGCCTTTTCGTTCATCAGCTCGACAAAGGCGCCGATGCTGCCGGCGATGTGCTCGGCCACAATGTTACAAGCCTCGTTGGCCGACGATACCATGACGCAGTAGAGCAGCTCCTCCAATGTCATTGTTTCGCCTTCCAGAATATTTTGCGTGCTGCCATCCGGGTCCATGTTGGCCACGGCGGTGGCCGAGGCTGTCACCTCGTCGTCCAGATTGCCTTGCTCCAGCGCAATCAACGTGGTCATGATTTTGGTCAGGCTG
>JAVBPF010000094.1:0-3443 GCA_031549735.1 Oscillospiraceae bacterium | reverse complement strand
TCAGATGCTCCGCACGCATTGTTTCAATCACTTGCCGTTTGAATTCTGCTGTGTATCGTTTGTTTGGTATCCCTTTTGGCATAAAAACACCCCATTTGCTTTCCAGTATAGCATACTGTCTAACAAATGGGGTGCTGTTCACCAACCGGCCGCCCCACTCTTATCATTCAAGGGGAAAGCGTTCCCTGTCAGGGAAGAAACGACATTAATACGAATGGTTAACAGCGCGTTTGCCAAAATCGCGTGAAGACTGGCCGCAGGGCGAGAGCCCCTTTGTCGGAAAACAGGTTTCTTCGACAACCTGAATGAAAAATATCGTTTCCCCTTGCTCTATTCCTCCCAGTTGTGCCAGACATTCTGGATGTCGTCGTTGTCCTCCATGACGTCGAGCATACGCTGCATTTTCTTCAGATGGTCCTCATCGGTCAGCTTGATCGTGTTCTGCGGCACCATTTCCACCTCGGCCGACACGAACACAAGCCCCAGCTTTTCCAGAGCCTCACGTACTGTGCTGAAATCCTCGGGCGCGGTAGTGATCACAAAGACGTCGTCCTGAGCCTGAAAGTCAGCCGCGCCGGCCTCCAGTGCCATCATCAGGAGTTCCTCTTCTTCCCGGTTCTCCTTTTCGATCACGAGCACACCCTTCTCATCGAAGGACCAGCTGACGCAGTTGGGCGCGCCCATGTTGCCGCCGAACTTGTCGAAGTAGTGCCGAACTTCGGAGGCGGTACGGTTGCGGTTGTCGGTCATGGCGTCGACAATGACGGCCACGCCTTCCGGGCCATAGCCCTCATACCGTATGGATTCATAGTTGTCGCTGCCGCCGGCGCCGCCGGCGCGCTCAATGACCCTTTTGATGTTGTCGGACGGCACATTGCCGGCGCGCGCCTTGGCAATGCAGTCCTTCAGCTTGGAGTTGGAGTTGGGATCCGGCCCGCCTTCCCGCACGGCCACAATGATCTCGCGGGACAGCTTTGTGAAAATTTTGGCGCGGTCGGCGTCGGTTTTTTCTTTTTTGTGCGCGATGTTTTTCCATTTGGAATGTCCGGACATGGGGGTTCCCTCCCAGAAAATATTGTGGTATTAAGGAATCGCGGAATCGGCGTTTCCTTGCAGCATCGGATCGAGCCAATGGAGTACATCCTGAATCGCGTCGTCCCAATACGGCCAGTCGTGCCCGGCGTTCTCGCGCTCCTCGTAGGAAACGTCGAGGCCGAGCGTCTGCAAATGCCTCTGATACAGACGGTGATAGGGCGCGAAATGATCCAGGCCGCCGCACAACAGTCGAATCCTGGGCTTGGTCTCAAGGGCCGCGGCCGATTGCGCCAGACAGACCACATCGTCCTCCGGCGCGACGGTTTGACCGAACACCGTATGCAGTTCGTGGCGGACGGGATCGTCCTGCCCCTTCTCGGCCACGCGGTCGGTCAGCATGCGTGCCTGAATGAGCGCGCCCGAAAGGCTGGCCACGGCGGCAAAGCGTTCCGGAAAGCGAAGACCCAGCTTCAGCGCGCCATACCCGCCCATCGAGTTGCCGCAGACAAAGGTATGCGCGCGGCCGGTCGCCAGCGGGAACATCGAGGTCATAAGCGCGGGTAGCTCATCGGACAGAAAGGAAAAGTAGCGCAGACCATAGGTGGTGTCGGCGTAAAAGGTGCGCCATGCCGTCGGCATGACCACGGCCAGACGGCGCGACTGCACGTAGCTCTCCAACCGGGAAAACCGCACCCAGGACGTGTGATCCTGACTCAGTCCGTGCAGCAGATACAACACCGGCGTATTCGGGGGCGGCCGGTCGGGCAGCAAAACGCTGACCGGCACCTCCTGCCGCAAAAGCTCCGAACGCACCGCGCCGGTAAATAAGGCCAAAAGGGTTCACCCCCTGTATTCGTGAATGTTTGTTAGACACACATATTGATCCGAATGAAACTGGTTTGCGCAAAACAACAGCGAAATCTGTGAGGACAAAACCGTACGAGACATCATTGTTCAGGGAGTACGGCTGAAACCGGGAGAACGCTGCCCGAAGCCCTTTAACCTCATCAGTTCGGAGGTCGTTTGATAACCGGCAAAGCCCGGATGATAACGTTTGCAAAAGATGGTTTGAGTGGGAAGCCACTCACGCATCTCAAAACGATTCTTTGGTTCCTTTCTCATTATGGGAGAAAGGAACGTCCTTCGTCCCCGTCAGGGAGGATGACCCTACCACTACGAAGGGGCAACAGCGTGCTTGTCAATTCACATATTCAAATTCCATGTCGTACAGGCTGACCGTGTCGCCCTCGCGGACACCGGCCTCTTCCATGCGGCGGTAGACATTGGCTTGCCGAAGCATTTTGTCCATGTACTGGCGTGACTCGTAGTCGCCAAAGTTGATGCGCGCCAGTAATTGCGCCAGCCATTCGCCCTCGACCAGCCATAGATCGCCTTCGCGCCGGATGGTGAGGTCTTCCGGGTTGGCCTTGCTCTTGGGTGGGGGGACATATTCGTCCTCATAGACGACGACCGGCGGCAGCTCGACCAGCCGCTGCATGATGGCGCCGATCAGCGCGTCAAGGCCCTGACGGGTGACGCCCGAGATGAGAAACACCGGGCCGAATTCTTTTTCGCAGGCCGCGCGGAAATCGTCCAGCGCCTGCTCGTCGCTCAACACGTCGCACTTGTTGGCCGCGATGAGCTGCGGTCGCTCCAGAAGCTCCGGATTGTAGGACAAAAGCTCGCGGTTGATGGTGCGGATGTCCTCGATTGGGTCGCGCCCCTCCTGTCCCGAGACGTCGACCACATGCACGATGAGCCGGCATCGGTCGACATGCCGCAGGAAATCATGCCCCAAACCGGCGCCCTCGGCGGCGCCCTCAATGAGCCCCGGCACGTCGGCCACGACGAACGACGCGCTCTCGTCCACGCGCACCACGCCCAGATTGGGCGACAGTGTGGTGAAATGGTAGTCGGCGATTTTGGGACGTGCCGCCGAAATGACCGAGAGCAGCGTCGATTGTCCCACAGTCGGGAACCCGACCAAAGCCCCGTCGGCCAACAGCTTGCGCTCCCGCTGAATGCCTTTCTCCTCGCCGGGCAGCCCCGGCTTGGCGAAACGCGGCGCCTGCCGGGTGGGCGTGGCAAAATGCTGATTGCCCCAACCGCCTCGGCCGCCCGCGGCCAGCAGATAGGGCTTGTCGTCGGACATATCGCGGATGATGGCGCCGCTCTCGGCGTCGCGGATGACCGTGCCGCGCGGCAGCTTGATGGTGATATCGGCGCCGCTTTTACCGGAACAGCCCTTGGTGCCGCCCGGCGCGCCGTTGCCGGCGGCATAGCTCTTTTTGTAGCGGAAGTCCATCAGCGTGGACATATGCGGGTCACAGACGGCAAAAACCCGGCCGCCCGTGCCGCCGTCGCCGCCGTCGGGGCCGCCCGCGGCGACATATTTTTCACGGTGGAAC
>JAVBPF010000033.1:0-8486 GCA_031549735.1 Oscillospiraceae bacterium | reverse complement strand
CAGCGAGGTTGGTAAACCCTTTTGGGGACCCAACCTCGCTGTTTTTTTCAGGTGCGCTTATTCTGCAACGCACCCTTTACATCTCACTTCTTCAACATGCTCTTCTCCCACATATCGGGCGCTTCGAACCCCAGCAGCTCGGCCACTGTGGCGGCGACGTTGGCCAACCCGTAGCCGTCTCCGTCCACCAGCCCGGCCTTTCCGTCGGGATCAAACAAGATGAACGGCACCGGGTTGAGCGAATGTGCCGTTTTGGGTTTGCGTACGCCATTTTTGGCCTTTTCAAGCATATCGTCGGCGTTGCCGTGGTCGGCGGTCACCAGCAGAATGACATTTTCTCGCCGGACCACCTCTAAAATGCGCCCCAGCGCCAAATCGACCGACTCCACTCCGATGCGGGTAGCCTTCATGCTGCCGGTGTGTCCCACCATATCGCCGTTGGGGAAGTTGGCGCGGATGAAGCCATATTCGCCGGATTGGATGGCCGCGATGATCCTGTCGGTCACCTCGGCCGATTTCATCCACGGCCGCTCATCAAACGACACGCGGTCGGAGAGGATCTCCTCAAAGGTCTCCAGCGCCTCGGAGAACTTTTCGGTACGGTTTCCGTTCCAGAAGTAGGTGACATGTCCGTATTTCTGCGTCTCGGAGACGGCGTATTCCCTGACATTCTTCCCCACCAAAAACTCGGACAGTGTGTTCTTGATGTCGGGCGGGGAAACCAAGTACATTTTGGGAATGAGCAGATCGCCGTCGTATTGCAGCATCCCGGCGAACAACACCTTGGGCGTGTCCACACGGTCAAACTTGTCGAAAGAGGGGTCGTCAAACGCCATGCTGATTTCCAGCGCGCGGTCGCCCCGGAAGTTGAACAGAATAACGCCGTCGTTGTCCTGTATGGTGCCCACCGGCTTGCCATTTTTGGCGATGACAAAGGCCGGGAGGTCCTGGTCGATGACGTTCAATTCCTGACGATAGGTCTCAACAGCCTCTTCAGCCGACGCAAACTGGCGGCCCTGGCCGCGCACATGGGTCTCCCAACCTGTCTTGACCATGTCCCAGTTGGCCATATAGCGATCCATGGTCACCTGCATACGGCCGCCGCCCGACGCGATTTGAGCGTCGAAGCTCGCATCGGACAGTTCGCTCAGCAGCGCTTCCAGCGCGCGCACGTAATCCAG
The DNA here is from genome assembly GCA_031549735.1 of Oscillospiraceae bacterium. GTDB lineage: Bacteria > Bacillota > Clostridia > Oscillospirales > UBA929 > JAVBPF01. The sequence goes on along the minus strand of JAVBPF010000033.1, from coordinate 7,305 downwards.
CGCCGAGGTAGCCGGGACATCACGCCCGTCGAGCAGGATGTGTACCCGTACGCGCTCCACGCCGTCCTGCTTGGCGCGCCGGAGCATCTGATTGAGATGATCGACGTGGGAGTGCACATTGCCGTCGGACAACAATCCGAGGAAGTGCAGCGTGGAATGATGCGCCTTGCAGTGGTCGACGAAGCCGCGCCAGGTGGCCGAAGCGAAAAGCTTGCCGCTTTGCAGCGACTCGTTGACCAGCTTGGCGCCCTGCGCGTACACCTGTCCGCAGCCCAACGCATTGTGGCCGACCTCGCTGTTGCCCATATCTTCATCGGAGGGCAAGCCGACTGCCGTGCCGTGCGCCTTGAGCGTCACACAGGGGCTCTCGGTCATCAGTTTGTCCAATACCGGCGTGTAGGCCTGCTGTACCGCGTCCCCCTCCGGGTCGCGGCCGATGCCGACGCCGTCCATTACAATCAACACTACGGGTTTCTTCATATTGTTTTCTTTCTCCTTTGAAGGCTTATGAGCATGTGTCCGATTGATCCTGCCTATTTTTCCTGTTTCAGCACATCCCGGTGCTCAACGATATACACCACGCCCGACCAAACCGTAACGGCCACCATCAGCCACACCACAACGGCGCCAATGGTGATGCCCTCAAGGATTTCGGTCTGCCCCATGCCGGTGAGCAAAAAGGCGATGCCGATGATCTGGGCGAAGGTTTTAATCTTGCCCGCCGGGCCGGCCGCAATGACCTTGCCCTGCGCCACGGCCACCATACGCAGAGACGTGACCAAAAACTCACGGGCGATAATCAAAATAGCCGCCTCGGCCGCCATCTCCTGGCGCGCCACAAACACCAGCAGCGCCGACATGACGAGCAGCTTGTCGGCCAGAGGGTCGATGAATTTCCCGAAGTTGGTGACCTGTCCCATACGACGCGCCACATAGCCGTCGACGGCGTCGGTGAGGCTGGCCACAATGAACAGGCACAGTGCCAGAATTTCATGATAGGGAAAGCTGGCCTCGATCGCCCAGAGGAAAATGGGCACCAGCGCGATTCTGGACAGTGTGATGCGATTGGCGATGTTCATGACATCCCCCCATATGCGTTGATTCGGTCATCGGCGGCCGCCAAACAGGCGGACACCTTCGTTGTAATACTTCTTCCTCGCCATACATGGCCGATCTCAATCGGGGCGCTTGACGCGGTGACCGACCAGATCCCCGTCCATCAGCTCTTCCACCTCAACTGTACACCACGTCCCCACCTGCGGCGGGTCGTCTGATGTAAAAAACACCTTGCCGTCAACATCGGGACTGTCGGCGTAGCTGCGGCCATAATAGCAGCCAGCGGCACGGTCAAGCCCCTCGATCAACACAAGCAGTGTTTTTCCGATCAAGGCGCCTGCCCAATCCTCCATGATCTCCTGCTGGAGTTCGCGGACAAGCTCGCAGCGACGGTTTTTCTCGTCCTCGTCCACTTGGTCGGGCATCTCAGCTGCCGTAGTACCCTCCTCAGGTGAATAGGCAAACACGCCGGCCCGCTCCCAACGCGTACGGTGCAAAAAGTCACACAGCTCCTCAAAGTCCTGTTCGGTCTCACCGGGCAGCCCGACAATGAGCGAGGTGCGCAGGACGACACCCGGGATCCGCGCGCGTAACTTCTCCACCAGCCGCTCGATCTCCTGCCCAGTCCCCCGGCGGTTCATCGCCCGCAGCAGCCGATCGTTGCAGTGCTGGATGGGGATATCGAGGTATTTGACGATTTTGGGCTCGGCGGCCACCGTCTCGATGAGTTCGTCCGTGATGAGGTCGGGATAAAGATAATGCAGGCGAATCCACCGCAAGCCCTCCACCGCGGCCAGCCGTTTCAACAACGCGGGCAGCCGAGGCTCCCCGTACAGATCCAAACCATAGCGCGTGAGATCCTGCGCCACCAGAATCAGCTCGCCCGCGCCGTCGCGCACCAGCGCGTGCGCCTCCTCCAGCACCGATTCCATCGTCCGGCTCCGGTAAGGGCCGCGCAAGCTGGGTATGACGCAGTAGGCACAGCGGTTATCGCATCCTTCGGCCACCTTCAAAAACACCGAGGACGGATGGGTGGATATCAGACGCGGGTTATCCAGCGGTTCGTCCGCCAACGCGCCGAACAGCGCGGGCGTTTTGTCCTTCAGAACATCTCCGACCGCTTCGACAATATCCGAAAAGCTGCCGCAGCCGAGCACTCCGTCGACCTCGGGCATTTCCTTGAGAATTTCCCCGCGATATCGCTCGGGCAGGCAGCCAGTCACGACGATTTTTTTGATCTTGCCCTCGTTTTTCAATAGGCCGAGCTCCAGGATCTGATCGATGGCCTCTTCCTTGGCGCTTTCAATGAAACCGCAAGTGTTGACCACCACGACATCGCAGCCATCCAGCTCCGGGACAATATTGTATCCCGCCTCGCGCAATTGCCAAAGCATTTGTTCGCTGTTGACGAGATTTTTGGAGCACCCAAGAGAAATCATACCAACATTGTTCATGACTAATCCTCGTTGACGTGTTCAAGTTCATAGCGAAAGAGTGCCGCTCGAATGTCGCACCAGTCGAATCCGCGGCGGTAGAGCGTATCGGCAATACGTCGTTTTTGCGGCGCCCACGGCTCACGCTTCACGCGCCGGACAATCCACTGATCCAGTACCGACTCATTCTCCGGCATCAGCTCCAGCGCCTCCTCGATGACCCCTTCGTCCAACAGCCGCCGCTTGAGTTCCTGCCGGATGCGGTGCGCGCCGTACGGTCTCTCGCTGTACATCCGCACCAGATCGACAGCCAGTTTTTCATCGTCGAGGTAGCTCAGTTCGATCAACCATTCGATCGTCAATCCGATCTCATCTCGTGCAAACCCGCGTTTTTCCAACTTTTCCGCCATTTCACCCGCCGAATACGCCCGATACGCCAAAATGCGGGTGGCCACTTCACGGACGGACGGTTCCTCGCCTGTTCTCACGATTTATCTTCCTCATCGTTCTCATCGTCAAAGTCGGGATCGTTGGACGGATCCACTTTGATGCCCTTGCCGAGCGAACCGGCCGAGCCGGCCAGTTTGCCCTTTTTGGGCTTACCCGACAGGGAAAGCGTCGCGCTGTTCTCGCGTACGGCCTTTTCAATTTCCTGCGCCTGTTCGGGATGCTCCTTGAGGTATTGGCGGGCGTTGTCACGACCCTGTCCGATGCGGGTGTCCCCAATGGAGTACCAAGATCCGCTTTTCTGTACGGCGCCAACGCGTTCGCCTAAATCAAGCAACTCGCTGTCATGAGAAATGCCCTCACCGAACAGGATCTCTACCGTACAATTGCGAAACGGCGGAGCTGTTTTGTTTTTCACCACTTTAAGGTTGGTCAGGAACCCAACTCGTTCACCGCCCGACTCAATGGGCGTGCCCCGACGCACCTCAATACGAACGCTCGAATAGAATTTCAGCGCACGACCGCCGGTTGTGACCTCCGGATTGCCGTAGACGACGCCCACTTTCTCGCGCAGCTGATTGATGAAAATAGCCACCGTGTTTGTTTTGGACAGCGCACCGGCCAGCTTGCGCATGGCCTGTGACATCAAGCGCGCGTGCAATCCGACCACACTCTCACCCATATTTCCGTCCAGCTCGGCTCTTGGCACCAACGCCGCCACTGAGTCAATGACAATGACGTCGATCGCGCCGCTGCGCACCAGCGCCTCGGTAATCTCCAGCGACTGCTCGCCGCTGTCGGGCTGAGATACCAGCAAATTGTCAATGTCCACACCCAAATTGCGGGCGTATTCGGGATCAAGCGCGTGCTCGGCGTCGATGAACGCCACTTCGCCCCCGTTTTTTTGTGCCGAGGCGATGATGTGCAGGGCCAGTGTTGTTTTGCCCGAGGACTCAGGTCCGTAAACCTCAACAATTCGACCGCGCGGCACCCCGCCGATGCCCAGGCAGAGGTCAAGTGAGAGAGAGCCGGTCGATATGGCGCTAACCGCCATTCCCTCTGTATCTCCAAGGCGCATAATGGATCCTTTGCCATGCACCTTCTCAATCTGTTCCAGCGCCGCCTGCAAGGCTCTATCTCGGTTATCGGATTTTTTCGTATCCACGGGTGCGATATATCGTGGTGGTGTGGCCATGCTCTCCCTCTTTTCCCGCTGCCATTGGCGGCGATAACATATGGCCAGTCTGTCGGCCTGTTGACGGCAGATCCCCAAAGGTACTGCTTTACATCTCTATGAGCCGACCGCTCCGTAGGCGATGCCGTCCCGAATGGCTTCGTTCCAAACCGGCTCGGCGATGACGACGCGGTCGATGTATTGCGTGTCCTGAACAATACTGATTTTCCCATACGCCGCGCCCAGGAAAATATCCCGCACGGCTTCGGCCTGTCCTTTTCCGCATTCCACCATCATCACCCCGCCGGGCGCCAGTGCCCCACGCCAATGCGTCACCAGGGAATGGTAAAAACGAAGACCGTCCAGGCCGCCGTCCAGCGCCAGTCTGGGTTCATAATCCCGTACCGACGCGGGCAGCTCATCCCACTCATCGGCGGATATGTACGGCGGATTGCAGAGCAAAAAGTCAAAGCGCCCCAATGCCTGCGGCGCACGAGTCAACGCGTCGGCCGCCACGGTGGTCACCCGTGAGGTGAGATTCAAGCCGCGCACGTTTTGGCGCGCCACCTTCAACGCCATGTCCGAGATGTCGGCCAAGATGACACGGGCGTCCGGCACATGCGCGGCCACCGCCAGCCCGACACACCCGGAGCCGGTACACAAATCCAACACGCGAGGGCAATGGCAGGAGGCCGCCCGCTTGATGGCCTCCTCGGCCAGCACCTCGGTGTCCACCCGCGGGATGAGCACGTCGGGCGTCACCACAAGGGGCAGTCCGTAAAACTCCCAAGCGCCGATGAGGTGCGCGATGGGCGCGCCGCCAAGCCGCATATTCAGCATATCAAGCGCATGCCGCTCTTCTTCGGGCGACACGTAAAGGTGGGCGTCGCGGATGAGCGCGGCCTTGTCCTTGCCGGTCACCTGGCGCAAAATGGTGCGCGCCTCCAGTGACGCCATCGTCACATCTCTGTCCAGAAGCTGCTGACGGATGTCCATATACAGATTGTTGTAGGTTTTGGCCATGACTCCGCCCCCTTTATGACAGGGTGTGGTTATTCTTTTTCGGTGTGCGCTCCGTGTGGCTCTCGCGACAATCGGTTTGCGTCCAAGAACGGAGGACAACCCTTCTCCCGTGAGAAAAACAATCCCCAAAACCGCTTTGGGACGACGTGACCAACCTCATTAGTTGTTCACGCCCCAAACGTCGGCGCCTTCCTTTTCCGGAAGCACCATTTCCAGCGCCATGATGCCCACCTCCATCATCGAGGCGTCGGGTTCACGGGTGGTCAGCCGCTGCATCCAAACACCGGGACGGCGCAAGATCCAGGTAAACCAATTGTCGTATTTTCCCACCAAACGGTTGACCTCATAGCTCAACGCCACGACCAGCGGCAAAAGCAAAATGCGCAGCCCCAGCCTGATCCAAACTGTATCCATCCAGGGGAAAACCGCCGGCCCAACGACCGAAAACACAAGAATGCTGATGATGACAACGGTAAACAAAAAGCTGGTGCCGCAACGCGGATGGAAGCGCGTGAATTTGGCCACATTCTCTACGGTCAGTTCCTCGCCCGCCTCATAACAGGCAATGGTTTTATGCTCGGCGCCGTGGTAGCCAAAAACACGCTTGATGTCCTTGAGACGGGACACGGCGATCATGTAGAGCAGCAGAATGACCAGACGGATGCCGCCCTCGAGCAGATTGCTCCAGAGGCTATTGGCTATCCATGGCTTGAGCAGGTTGGCCAAGAATGCTGGCAAAAGCATGAACATGCCGATGGCCAGGGCAATGCCCAACACCATGGACACAACGATCAGCGCTCTGGGGACGGAGCTTTCTTTCTGCCCCTCTTGGGTCTGCGAAAGGGCCGCCGCACCTGTGACATCGTTTTCCGGGGCCACCCCTTCGATCGCTTCGGCGGCCTCTGATGTGTTCTCTGCCACCTCGGTTTGGCCGGACGTCGCAGACGGGTCTTGACCGTGTGATTCTTTTGGCTTGGCTTGCTCAGCTTCCTCGTCGGGGAAGTATTCGGCCGACCAGGTAAGCGCCTTCATCCCCAACCGCATGGAGTCGACGAAATTCACGACCCCCCGTATGATCGGCCAGCCCAGCACAGGATGCTTATCCTTGACCATTTTCAGATCTTCATACTTTGAGACAAGGCCATCGGGGGAACGCACCACCATGGAGGCGCGGTAGGGGCCGCGCATCATGATCCCTTCAATGATTGCCTGTCCACCAATCATGGTTTTCTTAACATTGGATTGCGGCATGACATCGCTCCTTTCGAACATGCGATATTGTATCAAAGCACGGGCTAAAACGCAAAACTTTTCGTCACTGTCCCATGCGCAGGGGCAAACGGATGGAGACCAATGTCCCTTCTCCGAGTTCGCTTTCGATGTCCAGTGCTCCATCGTGCAGGCGGATAATTTCCTCGCTAACGGCCAGACCAATGCCGCTGCCCCTCGCCTTGGACGCGCCTTTATAAAACTTGGCCTTAATGTGCGGCAGCTCCTCAGCCGAGATCCCCTGGCCGTGATCCCGCACCGAAATGACCACCATGTCCTTCTCGGTCTGGATGGCGGTCTCGATCCTCCGTCCCGTCCCGCCATGCTTTACAGCGTTGTCGATGATATTGATGAACACCTGTCTGAGCCGTGCGCGATCCCCCATGACCGGCGGGATTTCTCCTTCATTGTTATAGCTGAGCAGGATGCCTTCACGTGCTAGATTGTCCATATACAGGTACACGATTTCCTCGAACTCGGCGCGAATATCCATCTCCTCCACATGTAGCACCATGCGGCCGCCCTCAATGCGGGTAAACTCCAAAAGCTCTTCCACCATCTTGGTCAGCCGGTTGGCCTCCTTGAGCATAATGCGCAGACCCTTTTTGACCTCGTCCACATCGCTGAAGTCGGACAGCATCAGCGTTTCGCCCCAGCCGGAAATAGCGGTGAGCGGCGTTCGCAGTTCGTGCGAAACCGAGGAGATAAAGTCGTTCTTGATTTTTTCGGCCATGCTGATTTCAGACGACATGTTATTGATGGTATCGGTCAATTCACCCAACTCGTCGTCGCTCTTTTTCTCAATCTTGACGCCGTAGCTGCCGGCTGCGATTTTTTTGGCCATTTCGTTGAGTTCCTGTATCGGCGTGGTGATGGAACGAATAAAGAGCAGATTGGAGGCCG
>JAVBPF010000074.1:0-13017 GCA_031549735.1 Oscillospiraceae bacterium | reverse complement strand
GAGCGATGCGCCCCCCTTGACATCCTTGCTCTGTGCCCAGGCATAAGCATTGGTCGGGAAGGACAGGATGGCCGCCCAGGAGGAGGCCGGCACCATCGCCAGCAGCATGACCAGACTGAGCAGCAACGCCAGAGCTCGTTTCGTTTTCATCAAAAACACTTCCAATTCCACAAAATAATACAAATTCAAAACAGGAGCCCAGCCATGAGAAAAAACAACTCACAGATGGGCTCCCATATGTACAACGTTATGAACCGCTCTGTGCGTTCTCCACTTCCTCTTCGTCCTTCTTGCGGCGGCGCGCGCCAAACAGGTAGAGAAGGCCAACCGTGGCCAGACCGCAGCCGACAAAGAAGAGATCGGCCCAGTTGAAGCCGCCGGTAACGGGCATGTCGGTCGGACCCTTGGAGGGATCAATGGTTTCGAGGCCTCCGCCGCTCGAGCCGCCGGAGGGTTCATCCAGAGGATGGGAAGTCGGCGGTTCGGTAATGACCTGCGCGTAAACCAGAATGATGACGTTGTTCTCCATGTCGGGCAGAAGCGTGATGGTTCCGTTGCCCGGGATAGAGTACTGGTACGCATAGCCCTCAATGAAATCGGTGTAATTGTTGTATACATAGGTGAGGATGTCACCCACACTGCCGGCGTTCGGAATGCGGCGTTCTTCGTGGCCATCGCGGTCGCGCAGCGGGTTGCCGTCCACGTCCTGATACTTGATGATGTACCCGGTTTGACCCGGATCCGTACGCGTGTAGATCAGTGTGATGACGTTCTGGGTCGGGTCGGTCAGGATGATGCCGCCGGCCTGGAGCGTAATGGTGCTGCCCGGTACATACACGCCGGTGAAGGTCCAGCCATCAAATTGTGAGGTACGAGGCTTTGGATTGCTGGGATCATAGCTGTCTGTTTCTGGGATATGGCTGTATGGCAACTGACTGCCCGCAATGCCCCGGAAGGAGTGGAAAATGTTATTGGTATCATAAAAACCCTCGCGATACTCAAGAAGTACACCGGTATCGGTCATGAAACGCAGGGCATAAGGAACGTATGTGGGCTGCGGCGGGTCGGTCTTTTTATCGTAGTAGAGCGTGATGATGTTATCGGCCGGGTCTGGCTTCAGAATCAAATCCCCGCTGCTGGGGTCGATGCTATGGAAGTCGTAACCGGCGACGTAGTCCTTGTCGGCCGGAGTGGTGAACTCGGGAGTGTATGGGATGATGTCGCCGGGATAGGTGCCCAACGTGCCGTCCGGATCGTCCCTGGCACCCTGCTCGGTGGGGAGATTGTCCTTAATACCCAACACATGATCGGGGGGCTTGAGGTCGGCGCCGGTAGCGAGATCTTTGTGATAAATCGTGTAGCCGACCGGGTCAACCTCTACGTAAGCGTCGAGATACCAGCTCAGGCGGGCGTTTGTGTTCATCCACTTGTTGTGGTTTTGCATGAGCCAGTTGTGGTTGGCCAGCAGGCGGGCGTTCTCGGCGGGGTTGGCGGAAGTCTGCGGCCGGTGGCCGACAAACTGGAACCAGACGTGAACGACTCTCTCGCCGTTGGCCGGGATGGTGCCGATGCTCATTTTCTTGCCGCCGGTGATGTCGCCGGCCGCATAGTCGGGAGCGGCGGGATCGTTGACAAAAATGTTGCGGTTGTAGGTCAGCTTGGTATCGTCGAGCACACCGCCGGCGTAGTCGAACGCGGCCATTTCCATAGCCTCGGCCGAACCGGAAATGTTGTACTGCTTGTAAAGGTTGGGGTTATAGGCCGCGCCGGTGATGGGGTTGCGGAAAATGCCGAGCGGCGTGAGCACGCCGGAGGGGTCGGCCAATTGGGCCTCGCCGGCGCCGGCGGCAAAGATGTTGTAGTCATAGGAAACAAAATAGTAGCCAAGGGCGGGGATCTCGGGCACAACGCAGCGAATGGTCGGCGTGATGGCCACCGGCGTAAAGCTGTTCGGCCGCGGCATTTCCATTCTGTTTTTCACAATCAGCGTGAAGCAGAACTGGTCGCCCGGCTGCGCGTTCTTCAGCATATTGCTGCTCAAAAGAGCCTGATTGAACTCGTTCACGCCCGTGACTTCGTAGGTGGGCTGCTTGACGGTGCCGATGAACTTGTTCTGGAAGGTGACCACAAAAGGAGTGGTGAAATCATGGCGCGCCTTGGCCATCGGATCGGGCAGCCCTCCGGGCAAAATGGTAGCATGGGGATAGGCCATGGCCGAAAGGGACAGAATCATCAGCATCACGGCGCTCAGCAACAAAGAAACAATTCGCCTGCATTTCATAGGCCATGACTCCTTAGCAAGTACTACTGTATGTGAAGTACACGTGGACGGCACAAAGCGCTCTCACTTTTAGATATAAGGATACCTGTTATGACAATACCATAAAAAAGGTGGTTTGTCTACTACTCTTTTCGGGTAGTTTGACCAAAAGCGGAGGGGAAACCCGGGGGGCGGAGCGGGAAGTGACCCCCAAAAGGGGAGTGCATATGATGCCCATACAAGATGTTGCGTACAGGAATCAAACGACGCTCAAAATGAAACACAAAACGTGGTGTTTTGCAAAAAACTGACAACACATTGACAGCGATTCTATTGGTCAGAGAACCGTTGTTCCAAAGAGAATAAACACGTTGAGCAAATGGGCGGGAGGACTGTGTATGGCGGATTGGAAAAGAAAGGCGAAAACGGCGGTCTCGGCGGTAACGCGGTGGGTGGCGCCCGTCGTCGAACTGATAGGCCAAGACACGCCCGGACTGGCGGCGCGGACAGCCTACTATCTGGTGCTGTCGGTGCTGCCGCTGTTTATCTTCGTGCTGTCGCTGCTGCGCGGCCTGAACCTGACGCCCGACGAGGCGTCGCTGATGTGGCTGCTGCCGGCGTCGGTGCGGGTGCTGCTGGAGGACACGCTCAACACGTCAAACGAGTTCCAAAACGTCACCTGGATCGGTCTGTGCGTGACCGTGTGGACCGGCTCGTCGGCGGTGTGGGCCTTGATGGTGGGGATCTATCACGCGCTGGGCGAACAGAAAGGCAACCCGCCGGCCATCGGACGGCTGCTCTCGCTTCTGTTCACGGCCGGGCTGGCGCTGCTGCTGGCGCTGTCGCTCGGTCTGATGGTGTTCGGCCGTGCCCTCATCGCGCCGCTGCTCGAAAAGCTTGGTGTCGGCGGAGAGCTCTTTCTGGCTTGGCTACCCCGTGTCGGCGTGGCAGCCGGATTGTTGCTGTTTATTTTGCTGCTCTATCGCTTCACGCCCGGCTTCAATCGGCCGGTCAAACGGCTTTGGCCCGGCGCGCTGTTCGCGACGGCGGGCTGGCTGCTTGTCTGCCGGGGCTTTGAGTTCTATGTGACGTATATCGCGCGGTGGACAATGGTATACGGGGGCATCGGTTTGTTTTTGGGGCTGACATTTTGGCTGTTTGTGATTGCGCTGCTCATTCTGGTGGGCGCGCGGATCAACGCCAAGTGGAAGAGCCGAGTCGACGCGCAGGAGAAATAAGGGAACGCCGCACCCGGAAAACAGGGCAAGTCGTCTCACGGAAGACTTGTCGGCATTTTCGGAAGGCGTCAGACTTATTTCTCCGGCCGCGCGGCGCGCACGAGGCTTGACATGGAAGAGCCGAGTCGACGCGCAGGAGAAATAAGGGAACGCCGCACCCTACCATAGAGGCGCACATTGTGCGTCCACGTCTCTCGATAGTCCCCCGCCGCCTAGAACGACGAAGGACGTTACTTTCTCCCTGCGATGAGAAAGTAACCAAAGAATCGCCTTTTGGGGGACGAGGCCAACCTCATGCGTAAACAACTGTACTCAAACGCTGTCATCCGCGCTTTACCGGTTGTTACACGATCTCCGAGCCGGGAAGGTCAAAGGCGGATAATTGAGCGAGACGTTTGATGCCGCTGTATGTTCCTAATCCTTGACGAACTGTGTGTATTGGGTGGCGTGATATATAAAACTGACTCCCGTCGTCTATCCAACAAGCCGTTAAGGGATAGGGAGTACGACTGGTGAGATTTCGCCGCGCTTAAGAAAACCTTTGATCTCACCGGTTCGGCGGTTGTGTGAAAACCGGTAAAGCGCGGATGGTAGCGTTTGCGGAGAGATCGTTTGCGTATAAAGTCAGCTTCGTTCTCCCAAACGCCTCTTTGGTGACTTTCTTGGCGGGAAGAAAGTCACGTCCTCCGTTAACACCGAAGAGCTCTCATCGACGCGCAGGACGGATAAGATGCTTGGCTGCACGATGCAATCAATATAATCAATTTTACCACAAAAAATGGCTCAGCGCCACCAATAAAATGACGCTAAGCCGAGTTATTTCTTATGTTCCCCTCCGAAAACCATCCGTTATGAGGGAGGACGGAGAAAAAATCAATCCTAATCCCGAATCGACAACCGCTCGACCTTCAGACAGGTGCCGGTATTCTCATCGATTTCAAAGAAGGCGCCCTCCAATTTGCCCGGGCCCGGCGCCGGTTCATACCGCACCGGCGGATGACCCAAAAAGGACGCAACCGACTGTTCGGCCTTAACGCCCAGCACCGAGTCGCGGTAGGGGCCGGTCATCCCGACGTCGGAGAGAAATCCGGTGCCGCGCGGCAGAACCTGCTCGTCGGCGGTCTGCACGTGCGTGTGTGTCCCGAAAACGGCCGAAACGCGGCCGTCCAGATGATAGGCAAGCGCCGCCTTCTCGCTGGTGGCCTCGGCGTGCATATCGACGATGACCACGCGCGCGTCCTGCTTGGCGAGAATTTCGTCGGCCTTTTTCAGCGGATCGTCATTGTGGAAGTCCATCAGGCAACGCCCAACCAAAGAAATGACCAGCACGGGAACCCCGCTTTGTGTGTGCGTCAGCACAAAACCCGAGCCGGGAGCGACCGACGGAAAGTTGGCCGGTCGGAGAACACGCGGCTCCCTTTTCAGCAGCGGAATGATGTCCCGCTTTCGCCAGGTGTGGTTGCCCAGCGTCACGACGTCAGCGCCCGCCAGAAGCAGTCGTTCGGCCTGTTCGGGGCGGATGCCGGTCATATCGGCGTTCTCGCCGTTGATGACGGTGAAGTCAACGTGATAGGTGCGGCGCAGCATAGTGAGATGGGACGACACCATACGGAGTCCCGATTCTCCCACGACGTCGCCGATGGCCAGGATCAGCATGATGGCGCCTCCGTTTCCGGCTAAAAGATGGGGTGTGGGCCGATGTCAAAACAACGACAGCCCATTTCCCGGGAAAGTCGCCCGGAAAATGGGCTGTACGACCTATTTCGCGTACTCGATGTGCCGCACCTCGCGCACGACATGTACCTTGATCTGACCGGGATAGTCAAGGTCGTCCTCGATTTTCTTGGCCAAGTCGCGTGTGAGGAGAATCATCTGATCGTCGCTGATGGCCTCGGGGTCGACCATGATGCGGATTTCGCGGCCGGCCTGAATGGCAAAGGATTTTTCGACGCCGGGGAAAGTGTTGGCCAGTTCCTCCAGCTTCTCGAGGCGCTTGATATAGTTTTCGAGATTCTCACGCCGGGCGCCCGGGCGCGCGGCCGAAACCGCGTCGGAGGCCTGCACCAGACAGGCGATAACCGTGGAGGGATCCACGTCGCCGTGGTGCGCCTGAATGGCGTGGATGATGTCGTTGCTCTCTTTGTACTTGCGGGCCAGATCGACGCCGATGGAGACATGCGAGCCTTCGACCTCATGGTCAATCGACTTGCCGATGTCGTGCAGCAGACCGGCGCGCTTGGCCTTGGTGACATCCTCGCCCAGCTCGGCGGCCAGCGATCCGGCGATGTGAGCCACTTCGATGGAATGACGTAAAACATTCTGGCCGTAACTGGTGCGGTAACGCAGACGACCCAGCAGCTTGACCAGCTCGGGGTGCAGGTTGTGGACGTTTGTCTCGAACATGGCGCGCTCACCCTCGGCCTTGATGGTGGCGTCGACTTCACGGCGGGCTTTCTCCACCATTTCTTCGATGCGCGCCGGATGGATGCGTCCGTCCGAGATGAGCTTTTCAAGGGCGATGCGCGCGATTTCACGGCGCACCGGATCAAAGGCGGACAGGGTGATGGCTTCGGGCGTGTCGTCGATGATGAGATCGACGCCGGTCAGCGTCTCCAAGGTGCGGATGTTGCGGCCTTCGCGCCCGATGATGCGGCCCTTCATTTCGTCGTTGGGCAGCGGCACCACGCTGACGGTGGCCTCGGACACATGGTCGGCGGCGCACTTCTGGATGGCGGCCGAGATGTATTCGCGGGCGCGGGAGTCGGCATCCTCTTTGAGCCTCGCGTCAATCTCTTTGATCTTCATGGCCGCCTCGTGGGTGACCTCGGTTTCCACGTTCTTGATGATATAGGTCTTGGCCTCGTCGGCGGTAAAGCTGGCGATGCGCTCCAGGACATCCATTTGGCTCTGCTTGAGCTTATCGGCTTCCTCGCGGACGACTTCGGCGTCCTTGAGTTTTTTGGACAGAAGCTCGTCCTTTTTCTCCATATTGTCAATTTTGCGGTCGAGGGATTCCTCTTTTTGCTGGAGTCGTTTGTCTTGATTCTTGATTTCCTGGCGGCGTTCTCTCATTTCTCGGTCGAGTTCCGCCCGGCTTCTGTGAATTTCCTCTTTGGCTTCCACCAATGCTTCTCTCTTTTTGGACTCGGAGCTTTTTATGGCGTCGTTGATGATGCGACGCGCCTCTTCTTCAGCGCTGGCGATTTCCTTCTCCGCAACATTCTTGCGGTAAGCAACGCCGGCGAAGAACCCGATGACGATACCTACGAGAGCAGTTATGATGGGAATGATGATCTCCCACACGTGCTTATGCACACCTCCGTTGATGGTGCGGCCGACTCTTCTACAGTCGGTCGCTCAGAATCGTTTTTTAAGCATTCTAATCATTTGACAGCCGGATGTCCGCACCGCGAGAGGAAAAATACGCCTCGGCGCAATGCGGGTAAACGATGAATAAACCGCCATGACAGCGCGGCGAGAATTTTTACGCACCGGCAAGGCGCCAAAACGCAGGAACGCTTTGTGCCTTTGAAGCGTTTGAAACGCGGCCGGGGGGCAAAAGGTCGACGTGATGCCGTGGCGCCTTTGTCAAGCGTTTCCCTGGGGCAACCGACCGGGAAACAGGTCGTTTTTTGACCCGCTACCCAAAATTTTACGCTCATCTTTGTTATTCTAACCCGGAAAAGACACGCTGTCAAGCAAAAACACCGCCGCGAAAGCAGTGTTTTTACAGCCTGTCAATCGGGGGCAGACTGGTCGAGGGGACACCGTTCCGCAGGGGAGCGGCGGCAGTCTCTCCGGTGATGCGTCATGGGGAGTTTACAAATTGTTCATCCAAAGGCCTGGATTTGAGCTATAATGGGAAAAGAAATAACAAATACGCGGCAAAGTATCCGAAAGTGTGGGAAGCGTCATGGACAAACGGATTCTGGTGGTTGAAGACGACACAAATATTTTGCAGTTGGTGAAAATGTACTTGGAGAAGGACGGATTCCGCGTCGAAACGGCCACGGACGGACCGGCGGCGTTGCAGGCCTTCTCCACCTATAACCCCGACCTTGTTCTCCTTGACCTGATGCTGCCGCTGCTCGACGGGTTTTCGGTCTGCCGGGAGATTCGCGCGCAGTCCAAAACCCCCGTCATTATGCTCACGGCCAAAGGACAACTCAACGACAAGGTGTCCGGTTTGGAAATGGGCGCCGACGACTATATTGTCAAACCATTTGAGATGAAGGAGCTGCTGGCGCGCGTGCATGCGGTTCTGCGCCGCTCAGACGGCGGAGAGGAGGCGCACAAGCGTCTGGAGTTCGACAAGCTGATCATCGATATGGGGTCATACACGCTTTGGGTGAACGGAGAATCGGTGGACACGCCGCCCAAGGAACTGGAGCTCCTGTTTCATCTTGCTTCTTCCATTAACCGCGTCTATACGCGCAATCAGCTGCTCGACGAGGTATGGGGCTTTGACTTCTTCGGCGATTCCCGCACGGTCGACGTGCATGTCAAGCGGCTTCGGGAAAAGCTCGAAGGCGTCAGTGAACACTGGTCGCTCAAAACCGTGTGGGGTGTGGGCTATAAGTTTGAGGTGAAGCCTTGAAAAGCATATTCTTTAAGTCCTTTTTGCTCATTGCCTTTTTGTTGTTTTTGAGTTTTCTCGTCATGGGGTTTTCCTATGTCTCCGTGTCCAACCGTTACATCGACGACAGCCGGAAGGAACAGCTGGAAGTGAGCGCGAAACAGGCGGCCGAGTTTTCCGTGAATTTCTGTCTGCGCGGTCCCTCCCCCGACAGTTTGACCTTGCAGACTCAGAGTATGCGGGAATCGATCGCCATATTGTCCCGCACGGCCAACGCCACCACGATCATCATCGACAACCGCGGGCGGGTGGTGCTGGTATCGGAAAAAACGGGAAAGCCGCAGGAGGGGCAGTTGGTGTCAGACGCCGTTTTGCGGGCGCTCGCGAGGGGGCAAAAAGAATTCGACGGTACGCTGGATGGCCTGTTCGAAAACGCGCATATTGTGCGGGCCAGCCCGATGATCGTGCCGACCGGCCCACAGCAGAACTTTGTATGGGGCTATGCCCTCACGGCGGCGCTCTCTTCGGAACAGGCGCTGCTGACCGGCCCGTTTATCCGGCTGGTGCTGTCGGTCAGTTTGCTGGTGCTGTTTGTGGCGCTGGTGGTCGCCTACTGGCTGTCGCGTCGCATGACCAAGCCACTGAAAATGATGGCGCGGGCAGCCAACAGCTTTTCCCGGGGCGAATTTGACGCCCGCGTCCGCACCAGAGGCCATCATACCGATGAGATCGGAGAGCTGACCGATTCCTTCAACTCCATGGCCGACGCCCTCGAAAAATCCGAGAGGCTCCGTTCCGAGTTCATCGCGAACGTATCCCATGAGTTGAAAACGCCGATGACCACCGTGTCGGGGTACATCACCGGCATCTTGGACGGCACCATTCCGCCCGAGCGACAGCAGCAGTCGCTGGAAACAGTGCGCGCGGAGACGATGCGGCTGTCCCGGCTGGTCTCGCGAATGCTTGATTTGGCACGCTTGCAGGGCGAGCCGCTGGGCAACCCGGTCTCGTTCGACCTGACCGAGCTGATCTGTCGCACGGTACTGTCCTTTGAGGGCATGGCGGAGAAAAAGGAGCTCGACATGGAGCTGAATCTGCCCGAGGAAAAGGTCAAGCTGTACGCCGACCCCGACGCCATCACGCAGGTGGTCTATAATTTGCTGGACAACGCCATCAAGCACACCCCCCAAGGCGGACACATCAGCCTGTCACTGGCCAAAAGAGGCTCCAAGCTGACGGTGGCCATCCGAAACGATGGGGATACCATCCCGCCCGAAGAACTGCGCTATATTTTTGAGAGGTTTCACAAGGCCGAGAAGTCGCGCGGCGTTGATCCGGCCGGGCTGGGCTTGGGGCTTTATATTGTAAAAACCATTTTGGGGAATATGAACGAGAAAATTTGGGTAACAAGTGAACGGGGCATTACGACGTTTACCTTTACGCTGTCCGATGTAAAACGGGGTTGATTTTGTGAAGCGCCGTCCCCCGGCAGATGTATGCCCCGTCGCCCCCCGCAGAAAACGGCCTCTTGTTTACGAATTGTTCATATTCATGTCATAATCCTGCCGCATTTGTGCGTTATGATGTTCTCACAAAGACAAACGAGGATATAACATTCCCTATTGAAGGAGTGTCAGCCATGTACACCGACAACAACAATCCCTATCGCCGTCCCGAAAGAGAAGGCGGGGAGGGCGTTCCGCCGCTTTATTCATCCGGGTCTATGGATAGGCCAACCGCACCGAGTGACGGCTACGAGCCCGGCTTTGGACAACGGTCGCCCTCCGAAGAGGGCATGGGCACCTATTCCTGGCAGGCCTCTCCTTCCGTACCTTTGCGGCCATCTGTACCGGCCTCATATCCGGTGGTACCGCCGCAGAGAAACGATTCGCCCCCTCCGGTGACCAGAGCCGAAAGATGGACGAATGAGGTTTACGCCCCGCAGCTAAAGCCGGCACACTATGAAATGAGTCAGGCCGTGCCCGATGAGCCGGTGATGGAGGCTCCGAAGGATCCCTGGGCGCCGCGGGACAGTGTGGAGACCCAAACCAAGACCCGGACCAAAACCCAAACGAAGCAAAAGAACAAATGGCGTGTGGCCTTTGTCTCCATGGCGCTGGTGGCCCTGTTGCTGGTGGGCGCTCTGGTGGTGACGTTGACGTCACTGGGCGTCGGCGTCCAGACCGGCGACGACGGACAGTGGCATCTGGTTTCCAACCAGACCTCCCCGCCGCCCGATGTATCGGCCACCCCGGACGCCGCGAACACGCCGAACGGGGAGTCCCCGTCGGATTCCCTCGTTTTGCAGGATCCGCCCGCGGTGACAAGCGCGGCTGTGACGGCCGGTGAACCGCTCTCGATTTCCGAGATCGTTAAAATGAATATGAAAAGCGTTGTGGGCATCAATGTGTCCGACAGCAACGGGAACATAGTGGGCTCGGGGTCGGGCATTGTGATGACAGCCGACGGATACATCATCACCAACAACCACGTCGTCGAGGACGCCGTGCAGGTTACGGTCGTTTTTGACGACAACCAGTCCTACACGGCGGTCTCGGTAAAGACCGACCGCATCACCGATTTGGCGGTCATCAAGATTGAGGCCACCGGCCTCTCACCCGCCACCTTTGGAAATTCCGAAGCGCTGGAGGTCGGCGATTTGGCCGTGGTCATCGGCAACCCGATGGGCATGGAGCTGCAGAACACCGTCACCAACGGCATCATTTCCTCCATCAACCGCGACATTGTCATTGACGAGCGCAACATGACCATGATTCAGACCAACTGCGCCATCAACCCCGGCAATTCGGGCGGCCCGCTGTTCAATCAGTTCGGCCAGGTGGTGGGCATCGTCTCCTCGAAGATCATGGGCGACTACATGTCCAACTATTCGGTCGAGGGTTTGGGCTTCGCCATCCCCATCAACACAGCCAAACCCATCATCGACGAGCTGATTACCCGTGGCTATGTCAAAGGGCGTCCCGCTATTGGGCTGTCCGGACAGCCCGTCACCGATCAGGAATCCCGCTTCTACGGCGTGCCCGAGGGACTGCAGATCACCTCCATTTCGCCTCTTTGCGACGCGGCCATTCAGGGTGTGACCATCAATGATATTATCACGCACGTTAACGGCACCGCGGTCACCACCGTGGCTGAAATCAATGAAATCAAGAGCGGCATGCAGGTGGGCGACGAAATGACCTTCACACTCTACCGCCCCTCCACGCAGGCCACCATGGAAATTAAGTTCAAGCTGATGGACGAGGGCGAACTGTATAATAAGGAATAGTCAGCAACGAGCGGCCCGACCCAAACGGGCGACCGTGCGGTCGGCGTCGCGGATACCACCCCATGCGTGAACCGACTCCATCCTCTCTCTTTCTTCTATATCTTCTCCTTTTCCGTTTCTTCCTTTTCGCGTCCCCCTTCTTGGGGAACAACCCTTTCGCTTTTCTCTTTTCTCCATTTTCATACTTTCACCCCAACCGCAGACGCCGTTCGGCCATGGGCCGGGCGGCGTTTGTGGCGGTATAGAACCGGGACGTCGGAACTCTGTTCCTGCGGAGACAACGTGAGATGAATATGATATGAGGGCAGCCACATGGGGTCGCCCCTACGCAGACGGAGAAAAACACTTATACCCCTCTGGGATACCCCCCTGTGCATTGAAAAAAATCCTCGGTCTCACTAAAGTTCGTCGCGTCGATTCCGATAAACTAAGTGTACGGGAAATGCCCCTCCCCCGGCCTCCGGGTTGGCGCCAGCGGGACCGGAACCCAGGGCACAATCCCGACAACATTATTACGATGAACTACGGCAAGGAAGCCGGGTTCCGAAAATTCAAGGAGGAAACACACAATGCGTATTCAAAACAACCTTATGGCCATGAACACCCACCGCCAGTTGGGCGTCAACAACCTCAACCAGACCAAATCGACCGAAAAACTGAGTTCCGGTTACCGCATCAACCGTGCCGCCGACGACGCGTCCGGCCTCTCCATCAGTGAGAAAATGCGTGCTCAGATCCGCGGCTTGAACCAGGCGTCGGCCAACGCCCAGGACGGTATCTCTCTCGTGCAGGCCGCTGAAGGCGCCCTCCAGGAGACCCACAGCATCCTGCAGCGTATGCGTGAGCTGTCCGTTAAGGCGGCCAACGACGTCAATGAGACCGCCGACCGTGACGCCATCAAAAAAGAGATGGATCAGCTGACCGCTGAGGTCGACCGTATTGCCTTCACCACTGAGTTCAATAAAAAGACCCTGCTCGACGGTTCGTTGGGCGGCGGCTCGGCCAGCGTTGCCTCCGGCACGGCGGTTCAGTCCGCTTCGCTGGCTTCCGGCACCACAGCGCCCACCGCTCCGGCCACACTGACCTTCTCCAACAAGACCACCAGCACCGGCACGGCAGCTGTTAATGCCGAAGTTTCGCTGGACTTTGCGAGCGCGGCTGTCTCCTCCGGCTCCGGAAACATCCAGGTGATGGGCAAAACCGTCGCTGTCGACGACACGATGGCCGACACCGACATCGCCGACGCCGTGGAAGCCGCTTTCAATGGCGACACCACGTGGTCCGTTTCCAATGACGGCGCCGGAAAATTGACCTTCACGCAGATCACCGGCACTGATTTTGCGCAGGCCGCCGCTGATGCCAACACCGATTTGACCGCACTGGACACCAACACGCCCGCGATTTTGGTCGACACGGCGGGTGTGACCGAAGTGGCCGCCGGCGCTACCACCATTGATGTGTCCGACGGTACCAACACGGCGACCATCACCGCCAACTCCGACGGCACCTTCACCGGCAAGACGGCTTCTCTGGGGGGCGTCAACTATGCGTTGGCCTCCAACATCGCCAACGGCGACAGCGCAACCGTCAATTTCACGGCCGGATCGCCCCTGACGCTGCAGGTCGGCGCCAACACCGGCACCAGCCAGACCAT
>JAVBPF010000035.1:0-5031 GCA_031549735.1 Oscillospiraceae bacterium | reverse complement strand
GCTCAAAAGAGAGATATTTGATACGATCCATGAAGCCAAGGTGCTGCTGGGACGTTGGGTACGGGAATACAACACGATCCGTCCACACAGTGCTCTGGGCTACCGACCGCCCGCGCCGGAAGCGATCCTCTGCGCAGGTTCATGACTCATGTACTGCTCGGTTTCCTCTACTTCGCGGTGGCATGCATATCGGGGGCACGACAGGGCATCGCCGCGGCGATGTCCTCCTCATATCAATCATTCTTACAGCTTCTCCATCACATAGTCGCACAGCTCGTCGCAGGTGCATCCGGTGTCGCGGCCGGTGATCTGGATCCGCTTCTCGTTGTACAGGCACTCGTCCAAAGCGTCAGATAACTTGGCGGCCAACCCGTTTTTGCCAATGTGATCGAGTAGCATGACCGAAGCGCGCAGCATCGACGAGGGGTCGGCGTACTGGGCGCGGCCTTCCTGCACCATGCGCGGCGCCGAGCCATGGATGGCCTCAAACATGGCGTAACGCTTGCCAATGTTGGCGCTTCCGGCCGTGCCGACGCCGCCCTGGAATTCGGCGGCCTCGTCGGTGAGAATGTCGCCGTACAGGTTGGGTAGCACCATGACCTCAAAGTCACGGCGGCGCTTTTGATCGACCAGCTTGGCCGTCATAATGTCGATGTACCAGTCGTCAAAGGAGATCTCAGGGTAATCCTTTGCGATACGCTTGGCGATGTCAAGGAATTTGCCGTCGGTGGTTTTAATGACGTTGGCCTTGGTGACCGCTGTGACGCGCTTACGTCCGGTTTTGCGGGCATGCTCGAAGGCCAGCTTGACAATGCGCTCCGAACCGCCGGTGGTGGTGACGCAGAAATCGACGGCCAGATCGTCGCTGATGTTGACGCCCATGCTGCCGACGGCGTAGGCGCCCTCGGTGTTTTCACGGAAGAACATCCAGTCGATGCCCTCGGAGGGCACCTTGACCGGGCGGACATTGGCAAACAGATCGAGCTCTTTGCGCATGGCCACGTTGGCGCTTTCAATGTTGGGCCAGGGGTCGCCCGAGCGCGGCGTGGTGGTAGGTCCCTTGAGGATGACGTGGCATGCCTTCAGCTCGGCCAACACATCGTCGGGGATGGCCTTGCCACAGGCGGCACGGTTCTCGATGGTCAATCCGTCAATGGTCTTGAAGACAACGCGTCCGGCGTCGACCTCACCCTTGAGCAGAAACTTCAGTACACGCTCCGACGCGGCAGTGATGGCGGGGCCGATGCCGTCGCCACCGCATACGCCGATGACCAGCGGATTGAGCGATTCAAAATCCAAAAAATCCTTTTGGGTGTTCATGTTGGCAATGCGTTTTTCCTGCATGGCGACGATTTCACGGAACCGAGCCATCGCCTGATCCATATTTTGAGACATACCCTTCATCCCTTCATGATTTTCTCGCTCTATTATAATGGGATGACGGGGGGATGTCAAACCGGACAATTGACGAAGAAACCGACGTGTGTTAGGATGTTGGCGGGAATCCATTGGTTATCACGCCGGACAACCGGCGATCACGACAAACAGGCGATAGGAGAAGGTATAATATGAGCAAAGCGAAAATGATTCTGGATCCGTCGAGCAAAATCGGAGAGATCGACCGTCGGTTGTACGGTTCTTTCGTTGAGCATGTGGGACGTGTGGTGTATGGCGGCATCTATGAGCCGGGTCACGCGACCGCCGATGAAAACGGCTTCCGCAAGGACGTCATGAAGCTGGCCGCCGAGCTGAATGTGCCCATCATCCGCTATCCGGGCGGTAATTTTGTGTCGCAGTATGTTTGGGAGGACGGCGTGGGTCCGCGGGCGCAGCGTCCGGTACGCACCGAATTGGCTTGGCGCAGTATAGAGAGCAATGAGATCGGCGTCAACGAAATGGCGCAATGGTGCAAGCTGGTGGGCAGTGAATTGATGATGGCGGTCAACCTGGGTACGCGCGGTGTGATGGAGGCCTGCCACCTTTTGGAGTACTGCAACCTTCCCGGTGGAACGCATTACAGTGATTTGCGGCGCGCCCACGGCGCGGCACAGCCGCACAACATCAAGCTGTGGAATCTGGGCAATGAGATGGACGGGCCCTGGCAGGTGGGACACAAGACGGCAGAGGAGTATGGACGCCTGGCCTGTGAAACGGCGCGCGCCATGCGTATGCTTGACAGCAGCATCGAGCTGGTGTCCTGTGGGAGCTCGTTCACGGCCATGCCGACCTTCCCGGCTTGGGAGGCCGAAACGCTGGAGCACACTTATGATGATGTGGATTTCATCTCGCTTCATCAATACTTCGGCAATTCGGCCGAGGATACGGCCGACTATTTGGCCAACACGATGGAGATGAATCGCTTTATCCATACGGTCGAGTCGGTCTGTGATTATATGAAGGCCAAAAAACGCTCAAAAAAGACCATGAAATTGAGCTTTGACGAATGGAACGTCTGGTTCCACTCGATTCCCGGGGACGACGAACTCAAGGAGAAGAATCCCTGGCAGAAGGCGCCGCCGCTGCTGGAGGAACACTATACGTTTGAGGACGCGCTGATGGTGGGCGGCATGTTGATTACACTGCTCAACCATGCCGATCGCGTCAAGGTGGCCTGCCTGGCGCAGTTGGTCAACGGTCTGGCGCCGATTTTCACTCAGACCGGCGGCGGGGCGTTCCGCCAGACCATCTACTATCCCTTCCAGCACGCGTCACAGTATGGACGCGGGGTGGCGCTGCGTCCCATCCTCGTATCCGACCGCTACGACACAAAGAATTACACCGATGTGCCCTATGTGGAGGCGGCCTGTGTGTGGAATGAGGAGAGCGGAGAGCTGACCCTGTTTGCGCTCAACCGCAATCTGAACGAATCCACCGAGCTTGTCTGCGACCTGCGCTCCTTTGAAGGACTCACGGTGAAGGAGCATATTGTGCTGACCTCGGACGACCTGAAGCAGACCAACGGATTCGACGGCGAACGCGTCGCGCCGGCACTCTGCCGGGACACCTCCCTTGCACAAGGGACACTCGCCTCCATGCTGCCGAAAGCGTCGTGGAATGTCATTCGGCTGGCGCGCGGATAAGTTCGCGTCAAACGATATACTACCGGACCTCCGTGAGGTTTGGACGAGAAGGGACAGTGTCTGCTTACGGCAGAAGCTGTCCCTTCTCAACGGCGTCCTCTATGCAGTACGTCACCAGAGGCCACAGCGGCGGGACAACATCGCGCACGAGAGCCATGCGCTTTTCCACTTGCGCGCGCGTCACACGGTATATGGCCCATGTGTAGCCGTCGGTGATGTAATTGTTCAAAAAGGGCTGCAGGCGATCCAACGCATTGGCCAGTCGGGATTCCGGCGTCTGAACCGCCTCGAACTCATCCCAGAGCGCACGCCACTGCGTACCCTGATCCACAGGCAGCAGGGAAAACAGCCGGTCGGCTGCTTCGGCTTCCCGTTCCGTTTTGCTTTGGTAGCCTCGCTCGTCGTAGGCGAAGGTATCGCCGGCATGGATTTCAATCAGGTCATGCGCCAACGCCATGGTCAGGACACGCGGCATATCCGAATTCGAAAAAACACTGTGTTCCTGCAGGATTGACGCCATCACCGCCAGATGCCAGGAGTGTTCGGCCGAATTCTCCCGTCGGGTTCCGTCGACCAGAAGACTTTGGCGCAGCACCAGCTTGAGCTTGTCGATCTCAAGCAGAAAGCGGATTTGCGCGGCCAGACGCTCGCCGGTCAAGTTGGCCAAGTGCTCATGTGGCAATGTGTTCATTCACAAGTCCCTCTTTGCCTATAGAGTGTGTGGGGGCAAGGGAAAACCCGACATGCGGGGCTGCCCGCCATTCGTATTGTACGCCGTGGGAAAACATCTTGCAATCGAAAGGACGGTGTGCTATAATACAACTTGCTCAGATCCGGGTGTGGCGCAGCTTGGTAGCGCGCTTGAATGGGGTTCAAGAGGCCGCAGGTTCAATTCCTGTCACTCGGACCAAAGAGACTCTTAGGGCTTCAAAGCTCTGAGAGTTTTTCTTTTGTCGTGCGGAGACCAAGAAAAACAGTGTTTGGTTACTATCTGGTTACTACACGCGCAAATACACACTAAGAGATACGGCCACAAACGAAAGGACACGCCCGATTAGGCATGTCCCTTTTTGATGTCACGGTTCAGTAATCCTTCCAGGGAATCGGCCGCCTTGCGATCGGCACTTCTGAGAAAATGACTGTATGTATCGGTGAAGGTGCTGGCCTGCGTGTGTCCCAGGCGGGCCGAGGCGGTCTTGACGTCGATGTTCTGTGAGATCAGCAGCGTTGCGCTGGTATGGCGCAGGCCGTGATAGGGAATGAGTGGGAGGACTAAGCTTGCCTTTTCGTCTGGCGTGAGATCCGGATCAGAGGCAATGCACTCATTGTGCCGTTTGATGAACTTGGTAATCCACTGGCGCGGCGTGGCCGTGTGCATGGGTTTACCGTTCCATTGCGTAAAGATTAGGTTATGATCTTCCCACTGGCTTCCCAGCTTCAAGCGTGCCTCTGTTTGCTCTGCCCTGTGGCTCTTTAGCAGGCGCACCACACTGTCAGGGATGGAAACTCGCCGCATGGAGCCGCGTGTCTTGGTGTCCTTGATGAAGATACCCTTGTCGGGCAGATAGACGTGCTGCTTGTCAATGCTGAGTTCTCCCGCCTCGAGATCAATGTCATCCCATGTGAGCGCCAACACCTCGCCGCGCCGAGAACCAACGTAGACCCCGAGGTTGGCCAGCAGCTGGTATTTGAGTGGCTCATCACCGATGAGTGAGAGGAATAAGACGGTCTGATCGTCGGAGAAGTGCTTGAGTTTTTGCTGCCCAGGGTCTTTGCGGACGGGCGGCTTCACCCGGTCACAGGGATTGGAGGGAATGACCTGCCAATATACTGCCGACTGCATGAGGCTGGATAGGATGTCATACTGATACTTGATCGTCCGGTGGGAATACCCACCGGGCTTTTTGTCTATCCGGATACCATCCTCGCCCATCTGGTCAATGAACGCCAT
>JAVBPF010000030.1:0-28406 GCA_031549735.1 Oscillospiraceae bacterium | reverse complement strand
TGGAGTGCGGCGGTTCGGGCACCAGTGTGCCGTCTATTTCGCCGCGCATATCCTCCAGCGTGTCCAACTGCTCGCAAAGCTCACGCAAAAGGGGTGGTTTCGTATCCCCCCGCAGCAATTCATGAACCGGCGGCAGCTTCTCACAGGCCGCGCCGAGCGCCACCGCGTCGCGCCCGCCTCCGGTGCCGTAGACCAGGCGGCCAATCAGCCGTTCCATATCGGGCATGTGCGACAGCGCCCCGATGAGCTCGCGCCGCAGGGGCAAATCCTGAACAAAAGCCTCCACCGCGTCCAGCCGCCGGTTGATGTCAAACGGATTGAGCAGCGGATTTTCCATCCACTGGCGCAGCAGCCGCCCGCCCATCGGCGTTTTGGTCTGGTCGAGCACCCACAAAAGGCTGCCCTTTTTGCCGCCGTCGGCCAGCGATTCGAACAACTCCAAATTGCGCCGCGCGGGGACATCCAACTCCATAAACTTGCCGTATTCGTACACGTTCAGGCTGGACAGCGCCACCGCGCCGCCCTTTTGCGTCTCGTCCAAATAGGACAGCACCTGCCACACGGCATAGACGGCGTCGGGCTTCTCTTCCAGCCCCAGCGCCTCGGGCGAATCGGCGCCGAATTGCTTGAGCACACGCGTGTGCGCCGAGCCGGAGGCTGAAGCCTCCTCCGATTGCACCAGCGCGCAGTGCAGCCGTTCCCGCAAGAACCTTGTGATGCCGTCCCGTCGCAGCGCCCCGCCGTCCAGAATGGCCTCGCGGGGGGAAAAGCGCCCCAATTCGGTCAGTACCCGCTGCGTAAGCTCTTCGCCGGAAAGCTGTGTGGCGTAGACCTCGCCGGTCGAGATATCGGCAAAGCACAGTCCGGCCGAGGATGCGCCCACGCAGACGGCACACAGAAAGTTGTTCTTGCCCTCGTCCAGCATCGACGATTCCATCACCGTGCCCGGCGTGATGATGCGCACCACCTCGCGCCGCACGATGGTCTTGGCCGTGGCCGGATCCTCGGTCTGCTCGCAGATGGCCACCTTGTAGCCCTTGGCGATGAGCCGCGCGATGTAGCTCTCGGCCGAGTGGTAGGGCACGCCGCACATAGGCGTACGGTCCTCAACCGTCTCGACACCCCGGTCGCGGGTGGTCAGCGTGAGGTCGAGCTCGCCTGACACCAACTTGGCGTCGTCGTCGAACATCTCATAGAAGTCGCCCAGCCGGAAGAACAGAATACAATCCCGGTTCTGCGCCTTGATTTCGTTGTATTGCCGCATGAGCGGCGTATCCTTCGGGGGCATAGCATGACCTCCTTTGAAAAAAGCAGATCAGCATCAGGGCTGACCGTAAGCAACAAGCAACAAGCAACGGAGAACAAGTCAAGAGACGGTGGTGTACATCGTACTGTCCGTCACCGAATAGGGATAGGCGGCGCACAGTCGACACTCGCTCCCCGGACAACCCTTGACTGCAATGATTCGGCGGCCGTGTGACAAAAGCGAAGAGGCGAGACTGGCCATAGGGGAAATAAGAAATGGCAGGGGCGGCTAAACCAGGAAAACGGCTCTTGCGCAAACCGTTTTCTGTTTAGACACACCGGAGATGGCTTATTTGCCCGGCCATGGCCGGCGCTCGAGGCTTGACAACCGGCAAAGCCCGGATGAAAGCGTTTGCAGCACAGCGGTTCACGCGCGAAGCAAGCCCCGCATCCCATTGAGCCTCTTTGGTTACTTTCTCCCCGAGGGGAGAAAGTAACATCTTCCGTCGTCCCCGGCAGGACGGCCCCGGCAAGGCATTCCCATCACAAAACCCGCCGCAAAAAAAGAACCATCCATCGTCCAAACACGCGCCGCAGCAACGCTTCGTACTCCCGAAACCCCACGTCACCGCCGGTACACAACAGTGCAAACACAACTCCGAAAAGCCGAACACCAATCCCGGTCTCCGAAAACCCGTGACGCAGATAGAATGCCTTTCGGCGCGCCCGCTGCTCGGCATTGTCCGAGGCCTCGTCGGGCGGCTCGATTTCCAGTACAATACGACGCCCCGCATATCGCTCACGAAGCAGCGCCAGCGTCTGCCCGCCCAAGCCCTGCCCCCGGCACTCCGGCTTTATGGCAAAGTAGTCGAGCAGCACCAGATCGCCATGCAGCAGTGTCACGACAAGCCCCGCAAACGCGCCGTCGCTACGCACAACCAAAAGCTCCGCGATTCCCTGATGTGCTTTGCGCCGGATGAGCCAAAAGGGCTTGCGCTCCGAACGCGGAAACGCTTCGCGATACAGCTGCCGGATGGTGGGCTCATCAGCCTTTGTCGCCGTCTCCATTGTCGTCATCCGTCCCGAATCCCCTTTTGCAGCGCCAGCAGACGCGTCATGCGCTCCCGCTTGACCTCGGGCGTAATGGGGTCGACCATGTCGGCCGCCGGAGTACCCGAACGCTTGGAGTAGATGAAAGTGAACAAATTGTCAAACCGCACCTGCTCCATCAGACGCAGAGTGTCCTCGAACTCCTCCTCGGTCTCGCCGGGAAAGCCCACAATGACGTCGCTTGTGATGTTCAAATCGGGCATCAGCGCCCGGGCTTTTTGAATCAATTCGAGATAGTGCGCCGACGTATACCCCCGGTTCATGGCCGCAAGGATCCGGTCGCTGCCCGACTGGAAGGGCAGATGGATATGCCGCGCCATTTTGGGGTTGCACGCCATGGTCTCAAACAGTTTATCCCCGGCGTCCTTGGGGTGAGAGGTCATGAACCGCACCGAAAAGTCACCGGGAAGCGCGCAGACGTGCGTCAGCAGGTCGGAAAAATCGGCCATGTCCGTTACGCCGCCCCGGTAGGAGTTTACATTCTGCCCGAGCAGCGTAAATTCGCTGTAGCCCTGCGCGATAAGCGCCCGCACCTCGTCCAGGATGCGCTGCGGTTCGCGCGAGCGTTCCCGTCCGCGCACATAGGGCACGATGCAGTAAGAGCAGAAATTGTTGCAGCCGTACATGACGGATACCCAGGCGCGCGGCGGCGGGCCGCGTTTGACCGGCAGATCCTCAACAATCTCATCCTCGCCGCCCGGCGGCAGCAGATGTCGCCCGCCCATGTTCAGCTTGTCCCACAACAGTTCCGGAAATTGAGGCAGCGCCCGCGTGCCGAAGACAATATCGACATGGCGAAACGACTGCTTGATTTTCTCGACCGCGTGTGGCTCTTCCATCATGCAACCGCACAGCGCGATGATGAGGTTGGGCTTTACGCGTTTGACATGAACCAAAGCGCCCACATTGCCCAGCACGCGCATTTCGGCGTGTTCACGCACGGCGCATGTATTGATGACGATGAGGTCGGCGCTGTGTTCGTCGTCGGTCAGCCCGTAGCCCACCTCGATCAGCAACCCGCGGATGCGCTCCGAGTCGGCCTCGTTCTGCTGACACCCATATGTGTCGACGAATGCCAACGGGGGCGCTTGCGCGCCCCCCCATAAGGTCCTGATTTTTTCGATAAAAACGTTCTGCCACGCGGGTTCAACCATAATTTATCCCAACATCTTCTTCATTTCATAGATATATTGCGCGAACACGACACCCGCATCCTCCAGTTCGGGATTCCAGCGCCGAATCCATTCCAGCGACAGGTATCCGTCATAGCCGCCCGACTTCAGCAACCCGACCAGCGCCGAAAGCGGCAAATCGCCGTGACTCACCATCTTGTACTTCGCCTGACCGTTTTCCGAAACGCTGTCCTTGATGTGAACATGGCGGACATAGTCGCCCACGTTGTTCCAAGTATCCGCCACCGTTTCTCCGTAGTTGCGCACGGTGTGCTGGATGTCCCACAACACGGCCACGGCGGGACTGTTCACGGCCTCGATCACACCGCGCAGCACACGGGTGTCGGCCAAAACGCCGTTGGTCTCTACAAGCAGCGTGACGCCGCACGCCTGCGCCAGCGGCGCCAGCGTTTTCAGGCGTTCGGTCACAAGGCCGATGTCCACATTTTCGCCCGGCATACCCCATTCATCGCCCAACAGGCGCAGGTAAGGCGCTTTCAGGCTGTCCGCCATGCGCAGGTAAGCTTTGACCGACTCGACCGGATCCTGCGGCCCGCACAGCACCACATCGGTGGCGATGCAGGGCACTTCGAGACCCAGACGGGACAGCTTTTGGGCGGTCTCGTCAATGACCGCCGGAGCAAAAATGCCGATGGACGGCATGTAGAGATCCTCACCCAGCCCGCGCAGCTCAATGCCCTGATACCCCAGATCCTTGGCGGCGGCAGTGATTTCGCCCCACGACCAGTTGGGGCAGCCCACGGTGGAAAAACAAAGTTTCATTGAAAATCCTTCCTCTCGAAAAAACTCGAAACACAGACGCAACGTCCGTCCGGGAAAATCCCTTAACCCGCGCAACGGGCGCGGAACCGGGGACATAAAAAATGGGGGAGCGGTAACCTATCGAAGCCACGCTTCGATAGGTAGCGATGGGATCCCCTCTTTTCATCATTGTGGGTTGTACATGTAATTGGGCGCTTCCTTGGTGATGGAGATGTCGTGCGGATGGCTCTCGCGCAATCCGGCACTGGTGATGGACACAAACTGCCCGGTTTTCTGCAGCGTCGGGATGTCGGGCGCGCCGCAGTAGAACATACCGGCCTTGATGCCGCCGATGAACTGAAACACCGTGTCGGACAGGGAACCCTTATAGGGCACACGACCTTCGACGCCTTCGGGCACCAGCTTGCGTTTATCCTCCTGGAAATAACGGTCAACGCTGCCCTCGGCCTGCTGCATAGCGCCCATGGAGCCCATGCCGCGATAGACCTTGAACCGGCGGCCCTGATAGATCTCACTTTCACCGGTCGCTTCGTCACACCCGGCAAACTGCGAACCGATCATGACCACGTCGCCGCCGGCCGCCAGCGCCTTGACGATGTCGCCCGAGTATTGGATCCCGCCGTCGGCGATGACCGGCACGTCATATTCCTGCGCGACACGCGCCGCGTCATAGATGGCGGAGATCTGCGGCATACCGATGCCGGCCACCACACGGGTAGTGCAGATGGAACCCGGCCCGATGCCCACCTTAATGGCGTCGGCCCCGGCCTCGATGAGCGCCCGTGCGCCTTCTCCGGTGGCCACGTTGCCGGCCACGAGCTGCGCGTGAGGGAAGACCGTTTTGAGCCGCTCGACCGCCTCGATGATGCCGACCGAGTGGCCGTGCGCCGAGTCGAGCACCAGTGCGTCGCAGCCCACGTCCAAAAGCGCCGAAGCGCGTTCCATCATGTCGCCGGTCAGACCCACGCCGGCGGCGGCCAGCAGCCGTCCGTCGGCGTCACGCGCCGAATTGGGGTACATGACGGCCTTCTCAATATCCTTAATGGTGATGAGCCCCTTGAGCGCAAAGTGTTTATCGACCAGCGGCAGCTTCTCGATTTTGTGCCGCCGCAGGATTTGCTTGGCCTCGGCAAGCGTCGTACCGACCGGAGCGGTGATGAGGCCGTCTTTGGTCATGACCTCTTTGATGGGCCGGGACAAATCCTCTTCAAACTTCAGGTCGCGGTTGGTGAAGATACCGACCAGACGGCCGTTTTCGCAGATGGGCACGCCCGAAATGCGGTATTTGGCCATCAGCTCGTCGGCGTCGATGAGCAGATGATCGGGCGAGAGGTAAAACGGATTGGTGATGACGCCGTTTTCCGACCGTTTGACGCGGTCGACCTCGCTGGCCTGCTTTTCAATGGAGAGGTTTTTGTGGATGACGCCGATACCGCCCTCACGCGCCATGGCAATGGCCATCCGCGCTTCGGTCACCGTATCCATCGCCGCGCTGACCAGCGGAATGTTGAGCGTAATGCCCCGGGTAAACCGGGTGACCAGCTTGACCTCAGACGGCAATGTCTTGCTGTAGGCGGGCATGAGCAACACATCGTCAAAAGTGAGCCCCTGCCGCGCGAATTTGTTCTCTCGGTTTGGATCGACCATGTCCATACCTCCAGCTGTATGAATCCCAATGCACGTCGGGATGGGTGACATCGGGCGGGAAACGATAAAATTATTTATAGTATTGTACCCCACCGCGCCTTGTCGTGTCAATACAGAGAGGTCGAATTGAAAGGGAAATGCACACGGTGCGTTTTTCCTCTTGACACGGGAAGACTATCAGTGTAGTCTAACGATAGACGATAGATGTAGTCCAAAGAATCACCGAACCACATGACCTGTGGTCGCCCGGGAAAAGAGGGGAACAAGCTATGGAAGAGCTCAAGCTGTCGGCCAGCGAGCTCCGGTTGATGGAGCTGCTGTGGGACAATGATCAGGTGACCGCCGCCGAGCTGCATCGCCGCGCCGCCGCCGAAATCGGCTGGAACAAAAACACCACCTACACCATTCTCAAAAAGCTGGTCGACAAAGGCGCGGTTGAGCGCGGTGACCCCGTATTCGTCTGCCGGACGCTAATCGCGCGCGAGGCGGTGCAAAAGACCGAGACCCGCTCTCTGATAGACCGGCTTTTCAGCGGCTCGCGCAAGAGCTTTTTCGCCGCCTTTCTGGAGGACGAGACGTTGAGCCAAGCCGATCTTGACGCGCTCAAAAAACTGTTGGAGAAGAAGTGACGGGATGCTTCACGAGATCTTCTATTGGGTACTGAACATGAGCATACTGGGCGGCCTGACGGGGCTTCTGGTGCTGTTGCTTCGCCGCGTCAAGCTTTTGCCCCGTGGCTTTTGCTATGCGCTGTGGCTCCTCCCGGCCATGCGTCTTTTGCTGCCCTTCGGCGTCGCGTCGCGGTTCAGCCTGATGACGCTGTTGTCCCGGGCGGCGACTAGAACCGTGACGGTACAAGTCCCCTTTTCCGACGTCCCCTTTTCCGGGCTCAATGCTGTGGCGGCGGCACAGAGCTACTTCCCGATCACCTACAAAACCGACTTGCTGGCGTCGGTGTTTTCAGTCGCCTCCCTGATCTGGGTCATCGTGGCCACAGCTTTGCTTCTCACCCTGTTTTTTCTGTATATCGTCACCCGGCGCGAGGTGGCCGACGCCGTTCACGTCAAGGGCAACCTCTACCGCTCGCCTCGCGTAACCGCTCCGGCCGTCTACGGCCTGTTCAAGCCTAAAATCATCATCCCCGAAACGGTTGACGAGGACGCGCTTTCGTATATCCTGCTCCACGAAAACGCGCACATCCGCCGACACGACAATCTCGCCCGCGCGGCGGCGCTTTTCCTATGCTGCCTTCACTGGTTCAATCCGCTGACGTGGATGATGCTCAGAGCCTTCTTCGCGGATATGGAGCTGGCCTGCGACACCAAAGTACTGCGCCGCCTGAGCCCCGACGAGGGCAAAGCCTACGCCCGCTCGCTGGTGAACGCCTCCGCCGGAAAAAGCGTGTTCGTCTCGGCCTTTGGCGGCGCGAAGGTGCGGGTGCGGGTGGAGAACATTCTGTCCTACAAAAAGCTGACCTGGGGCGCGGCTTTTTGCTTCGCTCTGCTGTTTGCCGCCATAACACTCACATTGCTGACCGGCGCGACGGTCTAAGCAAACGACGAGTCGGCGGTTACCTTAAGGAGAATATTATGAAACATCTGACCAATCGAAGCTTCTATTGGCTCTCGCTGACGGTGCTGCTTCTGCTGTCGGCTTATCCCCTCTATATGGGCGTCAAGGTTCTGAGCATGGTGGCCGACCTCGGCTATTTGGACGCCGACCTGTACCCCCGATATGTCATTCCATACGCGCCCATGTGTTTAGGCATCCTGGCAGCCGTGGCCCTGAGGCCACTCTTGACCCGGATGAAGAAGTGGACGCTGCCGGTCGGCACGTTTTTGGGCGTTTCCGTCTTTCTGGTGGCCGAACGCCTTCTGGAGCGCATCCCGATCGGCCGGCTGACCCAGACGGAGGAAACCGTCGATTTACAGACTTGGCAGCTGGCTTTGTGCCGGAGCTTAACGCCGGAGGAAATCGCCGGGCAGACGCGGGTGGTGGAAAACGTCGTCTACGCCGAAAACAACGTCACTTTCAAGTTTCACTTCTATCTGATCGCGCTGGTCATTCTGCTGGCCGTTGTGTCCCTCGTCTACGCCTATGCCAAAATGATCCGCGAGCAGAATTTCAGCAAGAAACGCCCGCTCACCGTCCAGCTCATCTGCACCGTCACGTTCATCGGTCTGTGCGTCTGGGCTTGCTTTACCGCCTTCTACCGCACGGGGGATATCCGGGTTTCACCTGTGTCGGCGCTGCTGATGTGCGTGTTTTTCTCGGTGTTCGGCGTCACCTTCGGCTCCTACCTGGGCAGTCTGCTCTATGGCCGGGCAAAGCGTCTTTCGGTTTGGCTTCCGGCCGCCGTGGCCTCGCTCACCGTCGTCGCCATGTACGTGGGCGAGCTGATGCTGATGGGCGGTGAATTGTTTGTGCTCGGACACGGTTTTCTGTTCGATCCTGTCGCCGGCACACCCTTCGCCCTGACGGATCTTTTCGTCATTCTATTCACCGGCGCTGTCACCGGTTTGCTGATGCGCCGATTGAACAAGCGCAGCCGGACGCCACAAGCCTGACAACCGTTCTTTCGCCAAGCTTTTCTCCTTTACACCCTCACGCAAATCGGGTATACTATACGCAAATCTGCCCGCCTGCGTTCGATGGTAAGGAGAATTCTCCATGAAAGACAACCGTTTAATACAGATTTCTGTGTTTTCCCTGATTACAATCGGCATTCTCATTTTTTTACTGACCCGCCCGACGCCGCCTCCGAAGGAGACCGCTCCCGACGGCCAATCCTCGGCGACATCGTCCGCCACCGTATCCCCCGGTGTGACCGACTCCCCGGAGGGTTCGCCCTCACCCGCATCCCCCGCCCCGTCGGCTGAACCCTCACCCGCCGAGCCCTCCGAGCAGCCGCTCACGTTCCCCGCAAACAATGTGAACTGGCAGCCTGAGGGGGACGCCGCCGCCATTCTGTATGTGGGCAACGAGCAGCTTCGCGGCGGCTCCCTGCCCGAACAGGTAAGCGCGCTGGCCTCGCTGTATGACGCGCCGTTGCAGTACAATGAGCTGAGCGCCGCCGGCGCCGGTTTGGAGGCGCTCCGAGAGGAGGCGCTGGCCGCCATCGGCAACGCGTCGTATGACTATGTGGTGCTGATGGACCATGCGGCCCGCCCGCTGGATGACCCCGACGCTTTCCTGGCCGATATGAAAACACTGTGCGAAGCCGCGAGGGCGGCGGGCGCCGAACCGGTGTTGTTCAATCCCGCCTGCTCGCCCGGCCCCGACAGAAAGCCCGACAAGGCGCGTCAAGCCGCGCAGACCGCTCTGTACGAACAGGCGGCCATCGACTATGGTGCCATTTTAATCAATGCCGGAGACGCCTGGGTCTACGCCGGCGACACCCATCCCGACCTCTTGCTGTATAACGCGTGGAATAACCCCACCGATGCGGGCGGCTATCTGTCGGCTTGCACCTTTGTCTCGACGCTCTTCAACCTGCACGTGACCGATACATCGCCGGACACGACCTATCAGGGCGTTCAGGCTCTCCCGATGGCGCAGACCGCGTGGGACTTTGTCTCCTACTACATGCAGCACGGTGAACCGCCGTCCTCGGCGGTCAGCGCGCCGCCGGACAACAACGAGGAATAAAGGCAATGCCGCACAAATCGGCGTGTGCCGAGCCAGTGGAGAATTTGTTTCCAATCGAGTCGATTTTTGCGACAAACCTTTGTGTATGAACAAGAAAATCGACGATGAGCGGGGACAAAGAATTCATCGGATCGGTGCGAGAGGATTTTTGCGGAGTTGCCTTAAGAACAAGACAGCGGTTGATACTCAGTGAGCATCAACCGCTGTCCCTTTTCCATCGCTTCATCGGCCGAGGCGGTATAGGTGTGCCGCCCCGTCCGGCCGAATCATCTGAAGATCACCAGCAGGATTCCATACAGTACCGACGCGATAACGCCAAACACAATCACCGGCCCGGCAATGGTGAATATCTTGGCGCCTACGCCCAGCACGAAGCCCTCGCTTTTGAACTCCATGGCCGGCGACACCACCGCGTTGGCAAAGCCGGTGATGGGTACGAGCGTACCCGCGCCGGCAAACCGCGCCAGCTTGTCATAGATGCTGAGCGCTGTGAACAGAGCACCCAAAAACACCATGGTACTCGAGACGGCCATGGCGACCTGCTCCTCGCTGAGCGCCAAGCTCTCATACAGCGCCCTGAACCCCTGTCCGATCACGCAGATGAGTCCGCCCACCAGATAGGCCGTCAAAAGGTTCTTCCAAAAATGACTTTGGGGGCCAACCGCGCCGACATGTTTGCGGTATTGCTCTGCCGTCATCTCCATTCCTCCAACCCGTTCATGTTGCTGTATTTTTCCCCGTCCCCGCCGTTTCTATGCTTTCGGGGCTGTACACATGAGAGATGCTCCACCGCTTTTTGCAAAGGCAACGAATATCAAGATTTTGCATAATTCACTTCCCGTCCCGCATCCAACCCCCGCATTCTTTGCGTTTTTTCGGCGGATTCACTTCGTCGAAAAAACGTACTTGTAAATGAAACATACCTTTTGAAAAAGGATTTTTCAAAAGGTACACATACCAAAAGCGACCCGGGTGGTCTGGGACACCCGAGCCGCTCTTGTTCCCCGTGCGCTTGGTAGGCGTTGGAGGCCACCTATCAAACTGAGGCAGAAGGTTGGTAAGAATACCAAAGCAATATTTCAAGTTGTGAGGTGTTGGGAGGAATGGAGAAAGGCAGCTTCTGTCTCCCGTGTTCGGAAGAGCCACCTTTCTCCATTGCGGGAGGAGAAAGAGGGAATGAGCATGCGTCGAAACACGTGAGGAGGATATGAGATTATGAGGAGGCTGCTTGTTTCGTCCAAAAAACCTTTCTTCGAGATTTTGGAGCCCGGCGCTTGGCCGGTCAGTCTTGATGTCTGGGGCACCGTAGACTGTACTTCGATGATACCTTGATTTTCCTTCCCAAACAACTACCCGTCCGGGTGGTTTTCGGCCTCTTTCGGGTAGGGCATTGCCGCGCGCCGGGTAGGCGGAACGTTTTCAACAGATAGGTTTCGGGTAGGATAGCGGGTGGTTGTACTGATTGACGGAATTGTGTATACTGTGTTCAGTTCATTTCCGGCGTCGACCGGAGCCCGCACGGTGATTTGAGAATTACCATACAGCTCCGCGCGGCAAACAAGGAGGACACATGGATCTGACGGAAAAAACTCTTTCCACGAAACAAGTATATGACGGGCTTATTGTAAAAGTACGCGTTGACACTGTGACGCTGCCCGACGGCAAGCAGGCGCGGCGCGAAGTGGTGGAGCACCCCGGCGGCGTGGCCGTTTTCCCGCTCAACGACCGCAACGAAGTGGTGATGGTGCGGCAGTACCGCTACCCCGTCGGCGAAATTACGCTGGAAATCCCGGCCGGAAAGCTGGAGGCAGGCGAGGATCCCGCGGTGTGCGCCGCGCGCGAGCTGGCCGAAGAAACCGGATATACCGGGCGGCTGATTCCGCTGGGCATGGTCTACGCGTCGCCCGGCTGCTACGGAGAAAAGCTCCATCTTTTCATGGCGCTTGACCTGCAGGCGCATGAGGCGCACCCGGACGAGGATGAATGGCTGGCCGTCGTGCACGTCCCGCTCGAAGCCCTGCGCACGGACATCCTCGCCAACCGCTGCAAGGACAGCAAAACGCTGGCTGCCTTTCTGCTGTCCGAGCTCACTTTAATCAAAGCAGATGGAACGTCCCCGGCCGAAAAAGCCGCTGTGCAATAGTCTTTCATCCAACGATGAGAGGGAGGGCATGTTATGGGCAAAACCGTTTTGATTGTTGAGGATGAGACCCCTATTGTGGATATTTTGACCTTCAATCTAGCGGAAAAGGGGTACACCGTCTTTTCCTGTTCTGATGGCGAGTCCGGCCTGAACCGCGCGCGTGAGCTCAACCCGGATTTGATCCTGTTGGACGTTATGCTGCCCGGTATGGACGGCTTCGCGATTTGCAGCGCGTTACGCAAGGAGGGCTTCTCGATGCCCATCCTGATGCTGACCGCGCGTGAGGACGAGTCGGACAAGGTGTTCGGTCTGGAGGCCGGCGCGGACGACTACATCACCAAGCCCTTTTCGATGCGGGAGTTGCTGGCGCGCGTCGGCGCGAACATCCGCCGCACGGCTGCGGACAGCGTTACGGCTGGTCAGCTTTTCGTCTTTGGGGATATCTCTTTGCACAGCGGGCGCATGGAGGTCGCGCGGAAGGGCGCGCCGCTCCAGCTGAGCCAGCGTGAATACGACCTGCTGCTGTTCCTGATGAAGCATCCGGATCAGGTCTTCTCACGCGAGCAGCTGATGGAGCATGTCTGGAATTATGAGTATTATGGTGATTTGCGCGCGGTGGACGTCGCCGTTCGGCGACTGCGTGAGAAAATCGAGGACGCGCCTTCCGAACCGGTTTTGCTGGTCACCCGCCGCGGCGCCGGTTACCTGCTGTCGTCCGGTATAATGACTCCCTCCGAGGGGTAATCGGCGCCACAGTGTTCGCACGGAGCGTTTACCTAGTACCACAACCCCAACCCTCGGGCAAATAACAGACCGTTCGCATGAACGTGCTAATGGATATCGTTTCGTACCTTGACAGGGAGCGGAGGACTTGCTGTTTTTGCGCAAATCAATATGTATGTCTAACAGGTGTGTCTAACAAAGCCAATCATAAGTCAGGGGAGGTGTCGTCTGTGCTTCGTGGATTGCGTGCCCGATTGATTCTTTGCATGGTTCTGGTCGTTGTCATCATGATGGCCACTGCCGGCGCCTTCCTCATCAACAGCGTGGGCCGCTATCAGCAAGAGGCGTTCGCGCGTCAAATGCGGGAAGCCTTTGAGCGGAATGAGGATTTCGTCTCTGCCCTCCGCCAGGCTGCCGGCGCCGAGGATGCGCCGCAGCTTCTGAAGGAGGTACTGGTCGCCCATGTCGGCCTGTTGGGCATCGACACCAAGCAGCGCAACTTCTACGTGCTCGACAGCCGAACCGGCGTCTGTCTGTCCGGTTCGAACGACGAGGTCGGTCAAACACTCGACCTCTCCCCTGCCATTTTGTCGGCCATGAACGGTCAGGCCGGCTATTCGCAGCAAATCACCGCCCCCTATCTGGACGCCTGTGTGCCCATTCTCAACGGTGACGACGCCTACCTCGTCTATATCAAGGACAATAAGGAGGGCTATCAGACGCTGATCGCCGAGCTCTTTTCCATCGTCGTACGCGCGCTATTGCTGGGGCTCTGCATCGCCGTCCTGTTGGCACTCGTGCTCTCCAAGGCCATCACAACGCCGCTGGAGGATCTGACCAAGAGCGCCGTACATCTGGCGGAGGGCGACTTCTCGCAGACGCTGGAGGTGCGCTCGTCCGATGAAATCGGCCATTTGACCGATACCTTTAACCATATGGCCACCGAGTTGTCAGACCTGCTCAATCAGGTGGGTTCGGAGCGCGACAAGCTGGAGACGCTGTTCGCGCATATGACCGACGGCGTGGCCGCGTTTGACCCGTCCGGTCACATCATCCAAAAAAACCCGGCGTCTGAGCGTCTGCTTGCGCGTCCGCTCTCACCATCCGACGCCTTTGAGGACGTCTTCGGCGCCCTGATCTCGCGTGAGGAAATCTCCTTATTGGGCCAAAAGCAGTTCGTCAGCAAGGACATGACGGTGGAAGGACATATTTTGCAGGTGTTTTTCGCGCCTCTGGGCAATACGCGTAACATCCTGACGGTCATCCATGATGTCAGCGAACAGCGCCGTCTCGACAATTTACGGCGCGAATTCGTCTCCAACGTCTCACATGAACTGCGCACGCCGCTGACCAATATTCAGAGCTATGCCGAGACGCTGTTGGCGGCTGAAAACCTGCCGGCCGAAAAGGCGCACGACTTTACCAACGTGATCCTGAATGAGGCCGAGCGCATGAACCGCATCGTGCGGGACTTGTTGACGCTTTCCCGCTTCGACTACGAAAAAATGGACTGGCACCCCACCGATTTCCCGCTGGCCACTGTGCTGAACCACACGGCTGACGCGTTGAGACTAGAGGCCGGGAAAAAGCGTCAAACCCTGACGCTTCACGAAGGCGACTGGCCGAGGAACATCCATGCCGATCAGGAGCGGTTCACTCAGGTCTTAATGAACGTCGTGGAAAACGCCATCAAGTATACCCCCGAGGGCGGAGCCATCGACATCTCTGCCCAGGCCGAAAACAACCATGTGTCCGTTACGGTCAGCGACAATGGCATTGGCATCCCCGACGCCGACCAGTCCCGCCTGTTCGAACGATTCTTTCGTGTGGACAAGGCGCGTGCGCGCGGTTCGGGCGGTTCCGGTCTGGGATTGGCCATCGCGAAGGAGATTATGGAAAAGTTGGGCGGCTCCATCGAGATACACAGCAAGCTGGGCGTGGGCACCAAAGTAACGCTTTGGCTGCCGCTGGAGCCCGGCACATGAGCGCGCGCCGTCGGCATGCCCCGGCCAAGCCGTCGTCGAAAAGCACGACGCGCCCCCACCACGCGTGGGAGCGTATGAAGAATACAGCCATTCTTCTGCTTTTCCTTTCCGCGCTCGCGCTGACCTATTTGACCTGGGTTTTTGACGTCCGATTGTTGGAGGACCCCTCCCTTTCCTGGTTGAGTACAGTCAACACCCTGCTTCGTTCGGACGCCCTGCCCGACCGCGCGGCGCTGATCGACACCGAGCTGCCCGTTCTGGAAGCGGCCGTACCGGTACGCCTCGTCATCGGAGACGGGACGCAGCGGTGGGGCGCGCAAAACGATCCCTCCCTGGTCAATCTCCACTTCGCGCCGCTGGACAGTTTTTTAGCCGCCGTCGTCCGCTCGGCCGGCCATCCGACGCCTGCGACGCGCCTGACATACGAGGAGGCCATGCGGAATCCGTCCTTGTTCCTTGAGTACGCCTACCCCGTAACCCTCTCGTTACTGAGCGACTGGATGTCGGCGGAGACTCCTCTGCCATCGGTTCCGGTTTTGAGTCTGGCGCTGGTGGAAGACAAGAGCGACGGCACGACGACCATGTATTATATGGATGCGGAGACAAACGATGTTTTCGG
Organism: Oscillospiraceae bacterium; assembly: GCA_031549735.1. GTDB lineage: Bacteria > Bacillota > Clostridia > Oscillospirales > UBA929 > JAVBPF01. The sequence goes on along the minus strand of JAVBPF010000030.1, from coordinate 13,331 downwards.
CTGCCGCACCACCGTCCCCTATGCCGCCCCTGACACGGAGGGCCTGCGGCCTTGTCATTTCTTCTGGGAAACCGACGCGACCAAGACAGAGGCGCCCGATATCATCATCCCTGCCGATCTGCCGACGCTTCCCGTGTTCACCGCCGCCGCGCCGGCCGCTACCGCGCCAAACTATACAGGCTTCCTGCGCGCCGTCGGCATCAACCCCGACACGAACACGCAATACCGTCTGGCTGGCGGCACACTCTACTATGGGGACGGCGACCGCACGGCCACCTTCTCTGAAGACGGTGAAATCCGCTTCACCGACAAAGCGGTGCGCGATGCGTCCGAGGCCCCGGAGCGCCGTTCAACAGTCGCAGAATCGGTCGAAACCGCGCGCAGAATCTGCGCCACACTGTCCGGCCTGACCGGTCAGGCATCTCTGGTTTATTCCGGCCTGTCCTCCGACGGGAACACGCTCACCGTCACATTTGATTATTCGCTTCATGGCGGTGCCGTGAAGCTGACCGGTCACGATCACGCCGCCGTCGTCGACTTTGTCGGCGACGACGTCTCGGACATTGCGCTCATTCTGCGGCAATACCAGACAACCCGCGAAGAAACCGATTTGTCGCCGGCCTGGATGGCTGTTCTGCTGGACGAAGTCGGCGCGGGTGTGCGCCCGGCTTACGAGGACAACGGGAGTACGGCCGTCGGCAAGTGGATAAGTCTGAGCGCATTTTGAGAGATTATGTCAATTTTGCGGGGGCCAGCCGGGCGCTCCATCGTGTAGGAGCAGATGCCCGCATCGGCCCGCGTTACTATCACATCCGCCATTGCCCCCGCAGAGGGATCAATTCCTATAGCCAACCACAACAAGGAGGGCGTCTCATGGAATGGAAAAGAATCAAGACCGCCCTCATCCTCTTCCTTTTGGCGGCCAACGCCCTGCTCGTCGGCCTCTACCTCCAGCGCGCGCATGAAGCCAACCGTATTGAGGCGGAGACGGCCTCCCATTTGACCGCCCTGCTGGGCGACCGCGGCGTCGCGCTGGATGACAATCTGGCGGCCGCCTGTCTGCTGCAGTCGGCCCGTCCGCTGTATGTTCAGCGTGACGCCGACACCGAGTCGGCCTGGGCACGCGCCTGGCTGGGAGACGCCTCCTTTTCCGCGCCGGCCGACCAGACCTATGTCTATCAAAGCGCCGAGGGCACGGTCACCGTCAATATGGACGGCAGCATGATGATTGAGCGTTCCGCCGCGCTGCCCGCCGCCAAAGACACCGCCATCGAGAATGTGCGCAGCCTCCTCGGCGGCTTCACCGGCGATAGGGATCCGCTTCTTTCCTCCGCATCCGACGATACGGTCATATGGTCTCAGTCCGAGGACGGCCTGACTGTGTTCAACGCGTCTCTCATCGTCCAATGCCGCAACGGGGCTCCGCAAAGCGCCTCGGGCACCGTGCTTCTGGGCACACTGTTTTGGGGCGAGGAGGACACCACCCCCTCAGTGTCCCTGCCATTGTTGCGGTATTATGCCGAAAACAGCCCGGCCGGAGCGGGCGAGCGCATCGAGGCGCTGACACTGGGGTACCTTTCCTCATCCCTGAAAAACGACATCAGGCGTCTCTGGCCGGTATGGCGAATATCGACAAAAAATCAGGTTATTTATTTGGACGCCTACACCGGGAACAAGTTGTCCGAAGAATGAGATCTATACACGTCCTCCGAGAAGCCTTCCCCCCCAAAGGCGCGCGGCCTTGTTTTTTTGTGGAAAGTGTTTCTGGCTATCCATTATTTAACATTTGGTTTGTTGAATCCGCACAATTTTTGCATCGTACGCAATTTTGCTTATGAAATACCTCTTTCCTTTGCATAATAATGGTGATATAATGTGCCGGGTTTATGGTGATCAGCCGATCATTTTCATATGCGAGTGTCGTTTTTTCATGAAAATGGATGTCCATGACCGCTTTGGGCGGCCATACATCAGAGAGAGGTGCGAACAGACTTGACAATATACGAAGTCCGCGGCGGGCGTCCGCTGTATGGAGAGGTCAATATCAGCGGCGCGAAGAATGCGGCGGTGGCCATGATTCCGGCCGCCCTGCTGGTCGAAGGCGTTTGCCGCATTGAAAATATTCCAAAAATCAGCGATGTGACGCTGATGCTTGAAATCATGCGTGAAATGGGAGCGTCGGTGCGGTTACTCGGTGAAAACACCGTCGAGTTGGACTGCCGTCAGGTTCGAAACATCAAAGCACCCTATGACCTGGTCCGAAAAATCCGCGCGTCGTGTTACCTCATCGGCGCGTTGTTGTCACGTTTCGGCGAAGCGCAAGTACCCCCGCCGGGCGGCTGTGACTTCGGCGTGCGCCCCATCGACCAACACATCAAGGGTTTCGAGACATTGGGCGCCACAGTCGAGGTTCGAAGCGGATTCGTGCTGGCCACGTCGGAGGGGCGTCTGAAGGGCGCGTCGGTCTATCTGGACGTCGTATCGGTGGGCGCTACCATCAACACCATGCTGGCTGGCGTGTTGGCGGAGGGTCTGACCGTGATCGAAAACGCGGCCAAGGAGCCGCATATCGTGGATCTGGCCAACTTCCTCAACTCCATGGGTGCCGATGTGAAGGGCGCGGGTACCGACGTCATCAAGATCCGCGGCACAGACGTCCTGCGCGGCGGCCAGTATACCATTATCCCCGATCAGATCGAGGCCGGCACCTATATGACCGTCGCCGCGGCGGCGGGCGGTGAGGTGCTGATTAAAAATGTCATTCACAAGCATTTGGACTGCATCTCGGCCAAGCTCATTGAAATGGGCGTCGAGATTGAGGAGCGCGACGACTCGCTTCTGGTGCGGCGCACCGGTTCACTGCGCCGGGCCAATGTCAAAACCCAGCCCTACCCTGGCTTTCCCACCGACATGCAGCCGCAAGTGGCCGCAGTGCTGTCGCTGGCCGAAGGCACCAGCCTGGTCACCGAGGGCGTGTGGGACAACCGCTATCGTTACGTCGAGGAACTGACCCGTATGGGCGCGCAGATTCAGGTGGACGGCAAGGTGGCCGTCATCGAGGGTGTCGCCCGACTGACCGGCGCGCCGGTGCGCGCGTGCGACCTGCGGGCCGGCGCGGCGCTGATTGTGGCGGCCTTGGCGGCTTTCGGGCTGACCGAGATCGACGGTATCCATCACATCGAGCGCGGTTATGAAGATTTCATCAGCAAGCTGCGCGGTCTGGGCGCCGACATCAGGCGTGTGGAATGGCCTGACGAGACCGTCGTCACGGCGCAGGCCTAATAGCTCAAGTCCTTGTCCCTCTGGGCGAGAAGTAAACTTATTAAATGTTAAATAAGTTTTGTTAAATATAAACAAACTGGAGGAGAAGCCCCTTGGTTCAAATTGCGACACTGGTGAGCGGCTCCTCCGGCAACGCTTTGCTGGCGACCGACGGGCACACACATCTGCTGGTGGACGCAGGGTTGTCCTTCCGGCGGTTGACGGCCGCGTTGAAGACGTTTGATCTGACGCCGGTCGATCTCTCGGCCGTCATTCTCACCCACGAACACTCCGATCACATATCGGGTCTGCCCATGCTGGCGCGGCATACCGACCTGCCGATCTTCGCTTCGGCCGGAACGGCGCGCGCCCTGGTGCAATCCGTCCCGTCTCTGGCCGATTGTCTGCGCGGTTTTGCCGCCGGGTCGGCTTTTTCCGTAGGCGGCATTGAGATCGAATCCTTTTCGACGCCGCACGACAGCGCCGACAGTGTCGGATATGCGCTGCACATGGGCGGGATCAAGGCCTCGGTGGCGACCGATTTGGGCGAGATGACCGAGGAGATCATGGCCTGTCTGAAAGGCTCGGATTTTTTGCTTCTCGAGTCCAACCATGATGTAGAGCTGCTGCGGGACGGCCGTTACCCCGCCTTTTTGAAACGGCGCATTCTCGGCCGCCGCGGGCATCTGTCCAACGCCGACTGCGCCCGTGCCATTGCCCGCCTGCGGGATAGCGGTACGAAGCATGTGGTGCTGGGGCACCTGAGCGAACAGAACAACCGCCCTGAGCTTGCCTACGATGAGGTCGCCGGTCTGCTCTCCCGTGAGCGTCTGATGACCGGTCTGGCCCTCCATGTGGCGCCGCGGGCTGCTGTCAGTCCGGTCTTTTCGGTCTGATGCTGCACATCGAAGTCCTGTGTGTCGGTCGCTTGGGCGAGCCCTATTGGACGGCGGCCTGCAACGAATACCTGAAGCGGCTGTCCGCCTATGCCAAGGTATCGGTAACCGAGCTGCCCGAAAACCACCCGGTTGTCCCGCGCATCCCGGGCAGTGCCTACGTGGTGGCGCTCTGCATTGAGGGGACCCCCATTGACAGCCTGGAGCTGTCCGCGTTCCTGGCCGAACGCGCGGGACAGGGCGACGCGTCGCTCTGTTTTCTGATCGGCGGCTCAAACGGGTTGCCTGACGCGGCCAAGGCGAAGGCTCGATTCAAGCTGTCCCTGTCCAAAATGACCTTTCCGCACCATATGGCGCGCGTAATGCTGCTGGAGCAGCTCTACCGCGCCTTTCAAATCGCCGCGGGCGGTAAATACCACAAATGAATTACGGAGGGGTTTTCCATGCCGTTCTGTCCCCAATGCCTGACCGAGCATGCCTCGAGCGTCGGCGCCTGTCCTCAATGCGGATCGGCGCTTGTGAAACGTCTGTCCAAAAAGAAGCGCGATCCGTCCTTTGAGGAACTCCCCTGGCCGAAGGATAACGCCGGAAACCCGTTGCCGCCGGCGCTGTTGCAGTACTGCCCCGATCACCAGCAGCTGCAAATGACACGCACCTTTCTGGCCGCGTTCGACATCCCCACGACCATCATCGAGCCCAACCGCAGCACTTTTTCGACCGTCCTGTTCGGCACCGAGCTGTTGGGGGCCGATCTCTACGTGCCGGCCGACCGGTTGGAGGAGGCGCGCACCATTCTGGACACCCCTTATGAAGAATCGGATGACGAGGAGCCGGAGGGCAAGGAGCCGGATACCGCGAAATAGCCGGCCGCACGGAACATCCGCGCTTTCAACCCTGTCAACAACCGCGGCCTCCGGTCAAGCGCGCGGCGGCCGCGGATTGAATAAATCATCCTCGGGAGGTCAACATGTCAGCACAGGATACTTATAAAGCTTGGATTTCCTCGCGCCACATCTCGGAGGACGACCGGACGGAGCTGCTTTCCATCGCCGGTGACCCCGATGAGATTGAGGCGCGTTTTTTCGCGCCGCTGTCCTTCGGTACGGCCGGATTGCGCGGCGTGATGGGCATGGGACTGCACCGCATGAACGTCCACGTGGTGCGTCATACAACGCAGGCGCTGGCCAATCTGATCGTGGCCGAGGGCCCCGAGGCTGTCAAGGCCGGCGCGGCCATTGCCTACGATTGCCGGTATCACTCGGCCGAGTTTGCCCGGGAGGCCGCCTGTGTACTGGCGGCGGCGGGCATCCCGGTGCGGCTGTTCGACGAGCTCCGTCCCACACCCGAGCTCTCGTTTGCCATACGGGAATATGGCTGCACAGCCGGTATCAACATCACAGCCAGCCACAATCCCAAGGAGTATAACGGTTATAAGGTATATTGGAGCGATGGGGCGCAGCTGCCGCCCCAACACGCCGATGTCGTCGCTCGTGAAATGGCCCGCCTCGACGTGTTCGAGGATGTGCGTACCTGCGACTTTGAGGCCGCCGTCAGGGACGGGCGCATTGTCATGCTGGGCGCCGAATGCGACCGCGCGTTTTTGGCGTGCGTCCTCTGCCAGTCGGTGGCGCCCGAAGCGGTCGCGGCCGTGGCCGATAGCTTCAAGTTGGTCTACACGCCGTTCCACGGCGCCGGCTACCGCCTGGTACCGGAGGCCTTGAGAAAATTGGGGTTCAAACACATCCTGTGTGAACCGTCGCAGATGATCGTGGACGGCGGCTTCCCCACCGTCGTCTCCCCCAACCCGGAAAACAAGGAAGGCTTCGCGCTGGCCATTGAATTGGCGCGGCAAAACGACGTCGATCTCATTATCGGCACCGACCCGGACTGCGACCGTGTGGGCATCGTATTGCGCGATCAAGAGGGCGACTATGTGACGCTGTCGGGCAATCAGGTCGGTGTGCTGCTCACCGATTACCTCATCCGTGTCCGCAAGGAAAAGGGCACGCTGCCCCACAACCCGGCCATCGTCAAAACCATTGTCACTACCGAAATGGCGCGTGTCGTGGCCGAAGCGCAGGGGGCGGCGGTGTTCGACACGTTCACAGGCTTCAAGTTCCTGGCCGAGGCCATCGCGGGCTTCGAGCGTGACCACAGTCACCACTATATTTTTGCCTATGAGGAATCCTACGGCTATCTGGCCGGAGATCACGCCCGTGACAAGGACGCCGTCGTCGCCTCAACGCTCATCGCCGAAATGGCGGCCTGGTACCGGCAGCAAAGCATGACGCTCTATGACGCCATGCAGTCTCTGTATGAGAGATACGGTCACTTCCGCGAGCTGACGCTGAATCTCGTGATGCCCGGTTTGAGCGGCATGGCCAAGATGGCGGAATTCATGAAGAAGTTGCGCCAGGATCCCCCGCTCACCATGGCCGGACAGGGTGTGCTGGCCTCTCGCGACTATCTGCGCGGCGAACGCTACGATCTGAAAAACGGGAGCATCGGCCGCATGGCGCTGTCCGGCTCGGATGTGTTGTATTTCGAGCTGTCCGACGGTTCGTCGTTCATTGTCCGCCCCTCCGGCACCGAGCCGAAAATCAAGATCTATCTGATGGTGAAGGGCGAAACGCCGCGGGAAGCCGACGCCAAGCTGGAGACGCTGCGTCTGTTTGTCGAAGGGCTGACCGATTGATATGCAGTATAACGAAGGGTCGGTTGCACGAATCGTGTGATCGGCTCTTTGTGCAATGCGTTGTTAGACAACCATATTGGTTTGCAAGAGATTGGTTTGCGCAAAAACAACAGCGCATCTTTTGGAAACAACACCGCACGAGCGTCACTGTTTAGGGAGTAGGGCTGGAATCGGGATGATGCTGTCCGAAGCCCTTTGATCTCATCGGTTCGGAGACTGTGTGACAACCGGCAGAGCCCTGATGATAGCGTTTGCGCAGAATGGGATTGAGCGAAAAGCAACCCCCGCATCCCCCAAACGCCTCTTTGGTGACTTTCTTGGCGTGAAGAAAGTCACGTCCTCCGTTCCCTGTCAAGGTAAGAAACGACATCAATACGAATGGTTAACAGCGCGTTGAATAAAACCAACTACTCGTTTCGTGTGGCTTTGCCCCAAGGCAATACTTTCGATTCTAGGCACTTCACGTTGGCAATTATGTGTAGGAGGGTTATCATGAACAATAAAAAACTCCGTGAAGACAGAGTTCGGATTATTAAGATCGGCAAAGATGCCTTATGGGAATTCATCTATGAGTCTATGATTGACAATCTGGAACCCTTTTTTGATATTGCCGATGCAACAAAAGAATTGAGTTCCCATGATATAGATTTTGAAACCGGTGATTATATTTGTCTTATCAAAAAAGTGCCGACACCCCTGACTCTTTAAAACTACCTGAACAAATCGATTTGGGGCTGTTGCTCAAGAATATGGACGATACGACCAGAACCCTCTCTGATTCGGGAAGATACGAAGAGTATTCTTTGGAAGATCTTGTAAAAATACAGTCACGAAGCGATGTCACAACTTCTGAATAAGCGAGGAACAACGAATGGCGAAAGAGGAAACATATTGCTATTGTTACTTTGCGATCTGTAGCAAGGGCGAGATCCATGATATGGTAGGTTTTGTTGCCGACGAAAACAGTGACTTCGATCCGGGTTATATAACGAATCTGCTTCAAATCGAGCCATTTGATGCGAAGAGAATGGGAACTCCGCGCAAAAACGGTGTTGGGTTCTTTCCTTTTTCTGACTGGGGAGCTTGCCGCCAAGAGTCCCCGGAGATTGATGCCGAAACACAGTGTTTGGCCATTGTGAGAATGCTGCATGGTAAAATCCCTGAGCTTCTTCAGATTAAGGAGCAGTTCAATGTGGATTTTAGCATTATCGTCGTTCCACACATCTATCACGAGCAATCCCCTATTCTTGGATTCCCCAGCGAGATCATTGAGTTTTGCCACGCTACGGGGACGGAAATAGTGATTGATCAGTATGTATACGATAGAGAGCCGTGGTTAAGGAGGGTCATAAACTTCTTCTCGCGTTCGAAGTCGAGGTAAGGGTGGAAGAGGTGGGAATGGGTGGTCCTGCTTCCTTTCCTATGCAAATCACGTTATGCGGAATTGGGTATTGGCCGATCACACAGTGAAGGAGTCGGGAGCCCTCTCTGCCGCACACAACAAAAGGGCGCTGAAGGTCAAACTTCAGCGCCTTTCTTTACATCCGACCGTGCCTCCATGACACATAGTATGGCACGACGTCCGGGGTTGACCAACGCGCGAGCACGCGTGAAAAACTAGCCGGCAAAGAGTGTAATCAAGATCACCTGGGGACGCGCAAAAATTCTCGGCGTACGCGTATAGTATCCGGTTCCACGGCTCACATAAACCGGGACGCCGTCCCGGGATGTGGCCCAGCCCGACATGAAGCGCTGACCGTAATCCGTAATCGATTTTCGCAAGGCCAGCTCCGGTGCAAAGACTCCGAACAGTGTGACATGACCGCCATGGGTGTGTCCGCTCAGAATCAGATCCACTGAGGTGGTATCCTGTTGCATGGTCGTATCCGGATTATGCGAAACAAGCAATACGAAATCCTCAGGCTGCGCTTCTTTTGTCGCTACGGCGATATCCGGATGACGATTCCAAAGGTCTTCCGTGCCCGCCAGATAAAAGTGCTCTCTTATGTAAGTGCCGCTGTTGGATAACGGTTGAATGGAATGCCGTTGCATGGCGGCAAACAGGGTTGCGTAGTGATCGTGGTTTCCTTCCACGCCATAGATGCCATCCGTGGTCATCACCTGTGAAAGGATTTCCATGGAGCTCTCCAGAAGACTTCCGCTGCTTGAAGGAAAATCACCGCCAAGCAGCAGCAGATCAGGCTTCCATTGATTCAATTCTTGCATAACGTCCTCATAATCTTGTACGGTCATGGCATGCGTGTCGGTAATGAATGCGATTTTGTAGCCGTCCATTACCGGCGGCCACTGTTCGGAAGAAAACGTCTCCTCTTTGTATTCGATCATTTTGTCCAGCGTGGAGCAAGAAATGACATGGATCAGCACAACGAGGACGATGGCGCCGATAATGATGTACAATACCCCGATTTTCTTTTTCTTTCTCATACACGATCCCTCAAGGTTTGTTGATAATAGAATGCCCTTCCCAGGCTGCCATATTTTACGATTATACATTGTTCTCCTAAATGTTACAAGGAAAAAGACAGGGCGCTCTCTGTGGGCGCTGGTGTTTTATGGTGGTCAATAGAACCGGCAATCTTTAATACAAAGGAGTCAGATAAAATTTCATGTGACATTCGTCGAATTTTTTGATAGAATATTGGTCTTAGTTTTGTACCGAGAGTCGTCATCCGAAGACATTCCGTTTTGGGAGTTGTTTGAGGAGCACGGTTTCTCGTGACAAATGAAAATGTATTGGATGGGACGGTGGCGTTATGAGTCAGACGGTGTTGGTGCTGGATTTCGGAGGCCCGTACAAGGAATTGATTGCTCGAGCCGTTCGCGGGTTGGGTGTCTATTCGGAAATCAAGCCTGGCCACATGAAGGCCGCGGAGGTCAAGGCGCTCAATCCCATCGGTGTCATCCTAACCGGCGCGCCCGGCAACGCCCTCGCAGACGGTATGCCCTCCTGCGATCCGGAGCTTTTCCGGTTGGGTGTTCCAGTGCTGGGCGTTGACTTCGGTATGCATGTGATGTGCCGCATGCTGGGCGGCGAAGTACAGCCCTGTGAACAGAGTGAAGCCGGTATGATGGAAATGACGGCCGAAACCTCATCGGCCTTGTTTTTTGAGATAGAAGCGCGTTGCCGTGTGCTGATGAATCACGCCGATCGTGTTGTTGCGCTGCCGAATGGCTTTTCCGGCAGTGCTCAAACCGAAAGCTGCCCTTATGCCGCCTTTGAAGCGCCCGGACGCAAGCTCTACGGCGTGCAGTTCCATCCCGAAACCGAGCATTCGGAAGCTGGTTCAGCCGTATTGCGCAATTTTTTGTACCGCGTTTGCGGCGCGGCGGGCGACTATCATTTGGACGGCTATATTGAATCGCAGATCCGGCAGATCCGCGAAAAGGTCGGCGACCAGAGAATTCTGTTGGCGCTTTCGGGCGGCGTCGATTCCTCGGTGTGTGCCAGCCTGCTGTCACGCGCCGTCCCCGGTCAGCTCACCTGTATTTTCGTCGACCACGGCTGTATGCGCATGGACGAGGGTGACGAAATCGAGCGTGCTTTTGCCAATCAGGATTTGCGGCTGATCCGTGTCAACGCGCAGGATCGGTTTTTAGCCAAGCTCAAGGGCGTAACCGACCCCGAGGTCAAACGGAAACGCATCGGCGAGGAGTTCATCCGCGTTTTTGAAGAGGAGGCCCTTAAGCTGGGCGATGTTCCCTTCCTGGCGCAGGGCACCATATACCCGGACATCGTCGAATCGGGCGGCGAACTGGGCGCGACCATCAAAAGCCATCACAACGTGGGCGGATTGCCCGAGACCCTGTCGTTTACCGATTTGGTCGAGCCGTTGGCCGGCTTGTTCAAGGATGAAGTGCGCGTTATGGGCCGCAAGCTGGGCCTGCCGAAGTCGCTGGTTGAACGCCAGCCCTTCCCCGGCCCCGGTCTGGCCGTCCGTGTCATGGGTGAGGTCACCAAAGAAAAGCTTGACTTGCTGCGCCTGGCCGATCGGATCGTGCGTCAGGAAATTGATAAGCTGAAAAATCGGCCGCAGCAGTACTTTGCCATCTATACCGATGCGCGCTCGGTGGGCGTTAAGGACGACCGCCGAACCTACGACAATGTCATCGCGGTGCGCGCCGTGATGACCACCGATTTTATGACCTGTGAGTACGCCGCGCTGCCGCACCGCTTGCTCGGGCGCATCGCCTCACGGATCACCGGAGAGATTGAGGCGGTGAGCCGAGTGGTGTACGACATTACGTCAAAGCCCCCAGGGACGGTTGAGTGGGAATAGGTTTTTGTATTTCAAGAGCTTTCGTAAAATGCCGTAAACCCTTGTTACATGGCGATTCATTCCCGGAAGCCCTTGCGTTTCTTACCATGATGTGGACAAACATTTCGGGGTATTTCAAATATTTCTGACCACAGATTTGACCACAAAACAAAGTGCAAAAATAAGCCCCTGTCGGTTACGGCAAGGGCTTTTATTTTGTCCGTCTACTCATTGACAACGGTAAGACGAAGAGGTGCGGGAGGCGAGGGATTTTGGATGATACCCGCAAATGAAGCCCCAACAATATCCATAGCGGCGGCGCGACGCTCGGCGATGCTATGGGCGTAGTGCTTACTTATAATTTCTATTGTGTCTCCCGCGAGAGCGGCTACATTAACAGGGTCAAGACCGTTTGAGATTAAGAGCGACACGAAACTGTGACGCATTGAATGGGCATGTAGTCCGTGAGGTAATTCTTGCCTTGCGTTGACAACGCGTTTAACAGCTTTGTTTGGTGTAGCCTTATCCATTTTAGACCACCTGTCAGATTAGGGCATATAACGCCATTATCGTGCCATAGCGAGCCAAGCAACGGGCATATGCTTCTTGCTCTGCTTTGTGTTGTAGCAGAACGTCACGCAAGAGGGGCGCGGGGTAACCTGCGCCCCTCTTGCATTTTGTAAAAATATGTTGTAAAACTTCGCATTTGCGATATAATAGGATCAATCTATTCTCAGCAAGGAGCAGCCAAAATGAACGGTATGACGGCGAAAGAAGCCGCTGAAAAATGGAACATAACTCCTCGCCAAGTCCAGCTTCTTTGTGCAAAAGGGCGAATACCCGGCGCGGTTCGTTTTGGCAACGCATTGGTGATTCCTTCTGATGCAGAAAAGCCAAAAGATGGCCGTAGCGAGAAGGCAAAGAAATAATCATATTAGGGGTGCGCGCATGATTACAGGCGAGCTTAAAAATAAGGTAGACAAACTATGAGAAATGTTTTGGACGGGTGGCCGCACCCAATCAGAAAGGGAGGGACTTAATGTTTTCGGAGTTTGCCTATTCAGGGACTATGCAGTTTATTCTGATGTTGTTTTCCTTTGCATACTGTTTTATTTTAATGTTTTTTATTTCCAAGCTGATCCTTCGCATATATGGGGAAGTCGCCAGTTTTAAGCAGAAAGCGCTTTTTGCCTTTTTGACGGGAACCGTTTTGCTGTCCATCTTGGTATATGCGGTGTATTTCATCGGCGGCATGGTGTCGTTTAGCAGGATAACATACATATTGCTGCTCGCGCCTAATCCCATTTCTGCACTCCTTTACTGTTATTTCGGGATTAAGATTCTAAAACTTTCTCCCATACGCTCTATAGAAATGATGGGCAATGTGTATTTGTATTTCTCGTGTGTTCATAGCATTACCATGCTGATCGGGGCCATTTTTTTCGTGCAGCCGGATGCGCAAAGATTTAATTATTTGCTTGACGCCACGATGTACGCATGCAACTTGATTGTTTTTTTGCTCATTTTCAGATTGACGTGGAGAGGCATTAACCGCAAACCAGATTTGATTATTTCCAAGACAGACCGTTTTGCGAACCCGGTAAAAGATCTGCTTTTTTTTTCGTTAAAAGCGCTCTCTATTTATTGTGTCCAGATCATCACGCCGCTGGCCATTCCAAGCGTTGTGGTTGCGGATACTGTGATTGTAATCGGCTTGTTTTTATTTTTTGTGACAACCCTTTTACTGAGTATGTACCGGCACACAAAAGCAGATATTCGCAACAAGGATGCGCATATTAACGCTCTTATCAAGAGCTCGGACGAATTTCGTGCAGTAAAGCATGATTTTTACAATATCCTGCAGACATACAATGGGTATTTTGCCATTAAGGATTATCGGGCGTGCAAAAAATACCATGAATCTCTTGTGCATATCACTACCCAGACAGGTGAATCGTTGGATTTGAGCCGCCGAATGAATGAAAATCCTTCTCTCGTATCACTGCTGCTAGATAAGCGGGAGATTGCTGAGCAAATGGATATACAAATGAGCCTCTCTGTTGCTTGCCCGCTTTTCAATCTACCTATCCGGGAGGTTGATATTTGCCGCGTCATAGGCTGCTTGTTGGACAACGCGATAGAAGCGGCGAACGAAACGGCACAGAGGCGTATATCCCTGATCGCCACACTTCAAAAAGGCGA
>JAVBPF010000114.1:0-9069 GCA_031549735.1 Oscillospiraceae bacterium | reverse complement strand
TAGGCGGTGCCGTTCCAATACTGGACGGCTACATTGGTCGGAAGCACGACGCCGCCGTAGTCATAGCCCCACTGCACGCGCAGGCTGTCGACATTCTGGGCTGCGGCCCAGCGGATATCGACGGTTGACTCGCTGCCTTCCTCCGAGCCGTGGGCGTTCCATGTGCCCGAGTGTGTGCCGGCCGTGTGCAGCGTGCCGTCGTTGATTCTCACGGCCGAACCGCCCTTGCCCTCTTCGTCGGGCTGATCCTGCCACTGGTTGGTGACGCCGGTCACATAGGCGGTGCCCAGAGGGGCGAGCGCCACGTTGCCCTGCGCGGAGGTGTACGGAGCCGCCTGGCTCAAGTCACGCGCGGGGCCCGAACCGGTCTGGTCGCCGATCGCGACCGTCCAGCTCTGTGTGGCGGTCAAGTTGTTGATGTCGGTGACGACGACACTGATCTTGTAGGTGCCGTAGTGGCCGAATTTGACCGTCGGCGCGGCGGTGTTCGCGCCAGTGACGGTGTTGCCCTCAATTTGCGGGAAAACTGTCCAAGCGTAGGTGAGTGCGGCGCCGGTATTCGTCGTGGCGGTGACGCCCAGCGTCGTTTCAACGCCTTTGGCGATCAGGACGGGTACGTTGGAGGCCGTGATGACCGGCGCTGCCGGCACAACCACCAGCGCGGCCATCGCCGCGTTGAGCGCGGAAGCGGCCCCGTCGACCTCGGTCTGTGTAGCGTCGGCGTTGTTGTTTACTGTAACAGCCGCGGTATAGACCACGGAGGCGGCCAGCCAGGACACCGAGGTGTAGTCGCTTGCGGTCAGCGCTTCGTATGCAGCGATGGCGGCTTGCAGCGCCGTTTTGTTGACGACGACTTGATACTCGACACCGCCCATGGCGGCCATCAACGTGTCAATGCCCGCGACTATGTCGTCCTTGGGCGAGGCGGCAGCATTATAAACCGATTTTCCGGTCGTGATCGCGTTCTGCAATGCCAGCAGCGACGCGGACGTCATGTTGACGGTGCTGATCGCCTCGGCCTTCGAGATATACTCGCGCAGTGTGGTTCGCTCGGCGGTCGCGTCCCACGCACCGTCGGCCAGACTGCGGGGTCGGTAGATGGCAACGTCACGCGCCGTCAGACCATTAAAGGCCAGAATCTCAAAGTCGGAAATATTGTCGTCGGTATCGGCAAACCCGATCCGGCGCGCTGCTTTCTGCTTGGAGACGGCGCCATTGGCCAACTGCGTGCCCTCGACGTTGCCCTCGCCAATCGACAAAGCGTCGATGACGTCGCCGCCCTTGAGCAGCTTTACGAACAACTGTTTGTTGTCGAAGTATCGGCCGTCCCATTCCTGATCAAAGGCGGTGATGTTCACCTTGAGCAGCGCCGCAGTCGTGGTCTCGGCGCCGCCGCGAACGAGGAACGAGCTCTTGGCCGGGATGGTGCCGGAAAGCGTCAGGGTGGCGCCGGCCGGGGCCGTGCTGGAGGACATGTAGCTGAGCGTGTAGCCGGAGAGATTGATGGCACTATCGGTGGGGTTGTACAGTTCAATAAAGTTGTGTGAGAAGGGCGTGTCGGACTTGCCGCCGCCGCCGTAGACCTGAAGAATCTTTACGTCGTTGAGGACTTTATCGTCCTCGACTTCGACCGTCTTCAGGAAGGTGGTATAGTTGCTCGCGACATTGCTGCTGACCAGCACATAGGCGTCGGCAGAGGTCTTGGCGCGCCCCTCAACGACGTTGAGCTGGCCCTCGACCGTGGTGAGCATACTATCGGGTACGGTGACCGACGCCTTGCCGCCCGAAACGGCCGCCACGCCGGCCGCCTGACCGTTGACGAAGAAGGCCAGCTTGGCGGTGGTGGTCAGACTGGATCCCACATTGGCGGTAATCGTGGTGGTGCCCGGTGTGGTGGCATTGATAGCGTCAAAGGTCAGGTTGGCGTTGGCGACGTAGTTGAAATTGTTGCTGTTGGCCAGCGTGGCCAGGGACGCGAACCGCGCGTCGAAGAAGGCTTTGCGTGACGACACGTAGGTTTTGATGTTGCCGACATAGGTGGAATAGGAACTACCATTACCCCACAGCGTGTTGTTGGCGGCGGCGGGGCCGCTGATTTTCGCGCTCAGCGTGTCAATCTGACCGCCAGCGTCCAGGATATCGGCAAAGGCACCAGGTGCTTTTTCCCAATACATTTCATAGAGCCGCACGAAGAAGTACGGATCCTTGACAATGTAGCGATACCAGTTTGGCCATTGTGTTCGGGCCGATTTATACGTCCAGGAAGAACTGTATCCTGATCCACGATTCCATGACCAGTCATAGTCCCAGTTGGGACCAAGCTTGAATTTTTCGCCGTGTCTCTTATACATGAGTGCGCTGAAGCACATCATGTCTCCATTGTTAAAGAACTCCTGTGTAAGGAAGTATGCAAGCATGGAATCCAGATCGAACAGATCGTCGTAGCGTACAGATTCACCTTTGTATGTGCTGTGAAAATCCCTGGATGATATCGCCGCTTCAAAGGCGTTGATATATTCCATCACGTAGGTGGACATCGCGGTGTTGGTAATCAGGGCATCCGGCTTATTGCCGAAAACAGGTGCGTTCAGGGAAGATTTAAAGCTGCTGGGGTGGGTGTCGATATAGTGCTGGTCGCCTTCCACACCATGGTGATCGATCTCCATAAGATATCCGCCGGTAATATCATTGTTCACTTTATAGTACTCGGATACCTTATAGGTGACACCACCGAACGTGAATGAATCACTGGTGATCCAGGCCAAGTTCCCGACCATGGCCTCTTCAAGGGCGAGCGTCGAAGCAGCATCCATTTTTGCTGCCTTGGCAATGGCAGCAGCGGCATCCTCAGCGGCGTCCTCCCAGTTGAAGATGTCAACCCGGTCGCTGGCAACCCTTACATGCTCGGTAAGCTGGTAAAGCCCGCGGTATTGGCCGTTGAGGATGAGCGAGACGTGGGTGCTTTTAACGATATACTCATTGTCCATACGATCGGCAAAATTGTTGATGACCTCTTGACGCAGGAATGATTCGTCGATATAGGAGGCCAAAAGCACCCAATGCTTGTTGGGGTCAGAGCCCAGATTCAGCAAGTTGGTTTTGGTCCCCAGTTTCAGCTTATACGGTTTTTTATCATACGCCTTCCAGGTCCAGTTGCCGCGACCCTTGATCTCACAGTCGCCGTCGTACAGGGTGGAGTTGCTGGCGTTGCGCGCGTCGTTGCCCTGAATGACCATATGAGAGTTTTTATAGTTGTCGCGGTCGGTGATGGACGCGCCATTTTCCACATCGATGTACATGACCAGTCCGGCGCTGGCGTAGATTTTGACCACTTTGGAAAAGCCGGTGGCGGTGACGGTACATTGAATGAATTTCTCCATGTCGGATACGGACGGCGTGTATGTATTGGTGTTGTTGCCGCTTACATTGGTATTGCCCACGCGCCACGCATAGGTTACCGTGCCGGACAATCCTGTGGTACGAACCACGAGCGGCGTGCCCGCCTTGGCGTAGGCATTCTCAAAGAAAGCGTCGGGCTGAGCGTTAGCCAGATTGATAACGGTGATGATGGCGTCGATGGCCGATTTCATCTGGGCGTCGGTCGACGCGGCATTGCCGAACACCGACTGCCCGGTCTGCTGCGCGGCATTGTACATGGTTAGCGCGTCCCCTGTCCACGCAGACGCATTGATCAGACTGAGCTTGGCCAGATAATCACGCAATGCTGTACGCACCGCCGTGGCGTCCCACGCCCCGTCGGCCATGCTGCGCGGACGGTAGATGGCCACGTTTGTCTCGGTCAGAGAGTTGAACGCCAGAATTTCAAAATCAGCCAGGTTGTTGTCCGTGTCGGAAAAATTCACCCGGCGCGCCGCTTTCTGCTTCGAAATGATGCCTGAGGCAAGCTGTGTCCCCTCGGCATTGCCTTCGCCCACAGACAACACGTCGATCACGACGTTGTTTTTATACAGCTTCACAAGGTACTGCTTGTTGTCGAAGAACCGGCCCGCCCACTCCAAATCATATTGGGTGATGTCGAGTTTGAGCAGATCGGCGGTGGTGGTCTCCTTGCCGCCCCGGATCAAAAACGAGGTGTTGGCCGCCAAGACACCGGAGAGCGACAGTTTAACCTCTGTGGCTGCCGGCGCGCTTGAGCCGTTGGAGAGGTACCCGATGGCGTATTGGCTCAAGTCGACCGAGCCTGCCCCGGCGTTGTATAGCTCGATGAAATCATGCGAGATCGGGGTATCCGATTTGTCCCCTCCGCCATAAACCTGGTTGATGACGACGTCGGGAGACAGCGCGGACGCCGTGATCTCCGGACTCAATACCGGTACGGAAGAGAAAATGAACACGAGGGCCAGAAGAAGGGAGAGCGTCTTTTTCATTTGTTTGATTGATAACACGACATAGCCTCTTTCCATCATAAAATTTTGCCTGATTTTTTCCGGAGGACAAACACGCTCTGAACACATAATTTTGACAGCTAGGGTTCCTCGTTTCAGCTTCAGCGTGCATTTCACAGCGCCAAGAGAAGCCAAATGGGCGACGACGCGTTTTTATGGCGAATATGTTGAAAAATCGGTTGGAGACGCATCTTACGGCTTCTCCCCAAAAGATTCACAATATTTTCAAAAGAATATTCATTTTATTCTTAATCGCTTATATCATATCACAGATTTGGAGAATATTCCACAAATATTTTGACGATTTCCTGAATCTTTTTGTACAATATCGCCTATTTCATTCCAAGTGAACGGCACAGACAAAGCCCCGATCTCGACAGAGATCGGGGCCAGCGTTTCCGGTGACTTTACCGTACCTGATTCTCAGAAATCTTCGCGTGATAGAAGGCTGTCCCATCCATTGGCAAACTGCACCGGACTCCCTTCCTGCAAAAAACGCACAGACTTGGCATCGCCCACCTCGGTCAGCGAGAAAACGATGGCCTGCAGGGTAACATCGTAGCATTCTGCATTCAGCCCCTCATAAAAGGAGGACGACATGTTGAGATAGCAAATACCGTCTTCCTCCACCTTCACGCTCAGCGGCTTTTCGTCCGCGTCGACGATTCGAAGCAAGCCGGGCTTTTTGGGTCCCTCTAGCAGTTCTTCCATGCAATATCGGTAGGCGGATTCATTTTCACGGATCACTATGGAGCGCGTCTCCTGCGACAGCGTCTGTGTGCTCTCCCCAACAAAATACAGCGTCAGCGTTCGTTCCTCTGTCAGAAGCACGAGGTCGGATGTCAAATAATCCGCTGCTTTGACCGGTTCAACATTAAGACCCTCCCGATCATCGATTTTACAGACAAGACGCACCGCACTCACCTTGGGAAGACTGCACAGTGTGAGCGCCACGCATGCGCTGGCTGACGTTAGTTCGAGCCCATCAAGTTGTCGGAAATTGTCGGACAGCGTGATAACCAGAGTGCCCTCATCTTCGAAACGGTGCGATATCATCTCCACGTACTCCGGGATGGGGGAATATAGTCCCTCCTCCTCCGGTTGGGCAAACAGACTGTCAAGCATCACTTCCAACGGGATCGCGGTTTCAGAGGGCAGCGCTCTCTCTACTTTTTGGAGGAATGGCGCCTGGACGTCTCTGGCGCAGTAATATACAGTAACCGATCCAAAGGCAGGCGCTTCAATCTCCGCGCGGCAGGAAGCGCACGCGAATAGCGCCAAAATGAATAGGCCGGTTAAACTTTTCCTCACGGTACGTCGCCTCCTCCCTGCTCCGGCTGATCATTTCGCTTGAGATCATCCATGGTGGCTACAGGAAACGAAATCGTGATGAACGTACCCTCACCGACCCGACTCTCAAGAGCAATGTCACCGTTGTGCCGCTCAACGGCGTCGCGCACGATGGACAGACCCAGGCCGGCGCCGCCGGCCGCCCGTGATCGCGTCTTATCCACGCGGAAGAATCGGTCGAACACATGGTCAACCTGATCCGCCGGGATACCGATACCGGTATCCCGAATGGTCATTGTCACCCGTTGGGCCCGGATGAACAGCGAAATGTCCACCGTGCCGCCCGGCCGATTGTACTTGATGGCATTTTCAACTAAATTAAAGACAATCTGAAAGAGATCATCCTCGGCCGCCATCACACAGCAGCCGCTATCCATATGACAGCGCAGCTCGACCTCATCGCGCTCGGAAAGGGGTTTCAACCGGCGCAGCGCACGTCCGACAACCGTATTGATGTCCACCGGCACGGCATCCGCCAGCAGTTCCGCATCCAACCGTGTCAGCGACAAGAGTTTTTCAGTCATGCGTGTCAGACGGGAACTCTCATCGCCGATGTCGGCAACAAATTCTCGAATTAGAGAAACATCCATATCCCTGGTTTGCAGGATGGAATCCGCCAGCAGACGAATCGACGCCAACGGCGTTTTCAGCTCATGGGAAGCATCGGAGACGAACTGACGCCGTAACGCCTCATTTTTCTGGATGCGACCAGTCAATTCGTTGAACTCATCGGCCAGATCGCCCAGCTCATCCTGACCGCGCCGCGGCACGCGATGGCTGTATTCACCCTCGCGCACCATGCGTATACCGCGCAACAACTCGCTGATTCGACGAGACAATGCCGCCGACATCAGGATGCTGAGAAGAACAACCACCGCGGCCACCACAATGGAAATGCCGGCGATATTTTTTTGCAGCGATGACAGCAATGACGCCTGATCGGCGTCATATTCATAGAGGTACACCGCGCCAATAATCTCGCCGTGACTGATAATCGGCATCGCGATTTTACTCTCGAACGCTTCCATATCGTACGTGCTGGAAAAGACGTCGTGACCCTTGAGCGCCTGTACAATTTCCGCCTGCAGCGCATAGTGGTTGATGACTGGCGCCGAAACGGCGTTGTCATAGATGACGCGTGCCTCCTGGTCGGTCACGATGGTGCGGGAGAGCATCAAATCGCTCAATCGGTTCATATTGCCGCTCACAACATCAGCGGTCAGTTTTTCCAGATCAGAAAGCGGAGCCGACATCAGGTTGGCGCGGTTGAGCATGCCGGATTCCTTTGACTGAAACACAAAACTCTGTGCCACCGCAATCGGATAGGTGTTGAGCAAAATCAAAATCAATAAAATGATGCCCACATAAGATACGGCGATTTTCACCTGATACCGTGTCGACAGCATGCGCCAGAACCCTTTTCGCTTGGCGATGAAAATCAGCCTCCTCTCCCTGTGTCCTTTTTCCGCTCCACGCGCGAAGAGCACACGATCTGTCACGCCTTGCAGTAATATCCGACGCCCCATTTTGTCAGAACGTATTCAGGGCGCGCCGGATCCAACTCCAGCTTTTCGCGCAGACGGCGCACATGCACGTCCACCGTGCGGATATCGCCGGGATACTCATAACCCCAAACCGTGTTGAGCAGGCCCTCGCGCGTATACACCCGGCCGGGATTTCTCATCAATAGCTCCATTAAATCGAATTCCTTGGCCGTCAGATCGGTGAGTGCGCCCTGCTTGAGCGCGCTGCGCTGCTTCACGTCCAAAACAATGTGTCCGATCTGCAGCCGCTCAATCGCCTCCTCGGTGGTTGGCGTGGCCACGCGGCGCAAAATGGCCCGGATGCGCGCCTTTAACTCCATAATGTTAAAGGGCTTGGTAATGTAATCGTCGGCGCCGTATTCAAAGCCGATCAACTTGTCGGTATCTTCGCTCCGCGCCGTCAACATGATGATGGGAATGGACGAGAACTCCCGAATGCGCCGGCATGCTTCCAATCCGTCGATTTTGGGCATCATCAGATCCAGAATGATCAGATCAAACTTTTCATTCTGCGCCAGCCGCACGGCATCCTCGCCATCGTACCCGCTCTCGACCTCGTATCCCTCGTGCTCCAAGTTGAATTTGATCCCCTTGACCAAAAGCTTTTCATCATCCACAACCAAAATTCTCATAATGTCTCCCCCATCCACGGTTATGTTCGGTTTTGCCGTCTCCGCGACAATTTCTATCACAATGCGACGACTCGGCTCTTCTGTGTCAAGCCTCGAGCGCGCCGCGCGGCCGGCGAAATAAGTCTAACACCTTCCAAAAATGCCGCCGGGTCTTGCGTGAGACGACCCGACCTGTTTTCCGGGTGCGGCGTGGCCAACTTCCTCCTGCGCGTCGACTCGGTTCTTCTACTCAAACCGGACAAACTCCTCTAAATCTCCCAGAATCGCGATGCCAATCCCTTTAACCTTCATCAGATCGTCCCCGCTGGCAAACGGCCCGTTGGCCTCCCGGTAATCCACAATTCGCTGCGCGATGACAGGGCCGATACCGGGCAAGTCCACGAGCTCCTCAACAGTGGCCGCATTTACATTGATTCGCGCGTCGCCGCGAACGGGCGGCTGCGCGGATACCGTTGATTCAGGCGTGGGCGATACATCAGGGATTGTCGACGTTTGCGGCGATTCCCCCTCCACCTCTTCGCCCGTGCGCGGCTCCTGCCCTTTGAGCGGTTCGGAGCGCTGCGCACCGACGACCGTATAGGTGCCCGACTTCTCCTTAAGCCCCAGTACATAGCCCAATGAGAGCGCCACAAAGGCGCCGAAGAGAAAGAGCGCGATACGCCTTGGCTTCATGGGGACACCCTCCTTTGCATTTTTTACCGTTCAGGAACAGGCCTCTTCTGCCGCGAGACGGGAATACGTCTCTTTCCCAGATATGAGAAATCTGGCGCGGACAGTGCGGGCATCGTCTCTTACACAACCCACTGCCCTCCCCCGCCCTTCTTTTTCTTGCGAAGCTGTGGGGTAGCTGATATAATACGAAAATCAGTGACCATCAAAGGAAACATCTTCAAACGCCCCGGAGGAACAGGATATGTCTCGTATTTCCAATCTCTTTGATACCGGCTTACGGCCGATGTGCCTTCGCATTGTTGCTCTGTGCCTTCTATGCACTCTGGTGCTGACGCCTGCCGCGTCCGCGCTGGAAATGCCCGACGCGGAAATCGGTGCCAAGGCCGCGTTGCTGATGGATCCGGCCACAGGACTCATTCTTTACGAAAAAAACATCCACGAGAAGCTCTATCCGGCCAGCCTGAC
>JAVBPF010000021.1:0-17962 GCA_031549735.1 Oscillospiraceae bacterium | reverse complement strand
AGTCCGGGCCGGTTTTCGTTCCAGACGAAGTGCGCGCGCACCTGATAGCGGCAATCCTTCAGGTAGGCATAGAACGCCAGGTCGTTGCCGCCGCCGTAGCGAATGGGGCGGATGCCCTTCACCTCGGTCTGGATGGGGCGCATCACACGCACCGCGTCGATGACCCAGATGAGTGTCGGCTTCCAGTACACCGACATCAGGATGCCCTTCAGCGCCTCGTATGTGGGCAGCTGAAGGCTACATTTTTCACCGCCGGCGCGCATGATGGGGTCGGAGAACAGTGCGTAATCTCCCTGGACTTCAAATTCAACCGTGTTTCTGTGTGTCAAGTTCACACCTCCAAAAAAGAATGTTGTCCGCCTTCCCGGCGGAACCCCGTTTCCTGATCGTAAAATTCCGACCGCAGCGCCGCGATCGTGTCCTCACAAAGATTGTAAACGCCGCCGGCCTCGCCGAGCGCTTTGAGCTCATAGGCATACAGCGAGATGGCATAGGGCTTGGCGCGGGTCAGCAGGCTCTTGCGGTAAAGCAGATCGTACCGGGCGCGCGCCCCGGCCAGCCCGGCGATCAGCGCCGCCCCCTCGCCATACGGCGTCAGCACGTCCCGGGTGTCGTCGTCAAAGACCCGGAACGACGCGCCCGCTGTTTGAAACGCCTGCGCCAGCATGTGCTGTCCGTAGGTGGCGCAATGGTGACCCAGGGCGGCGTTGTCCGACAGCAGCTCGTACAGCGAGGTGTCGAAAGCCGACACCGCATAGTCCATTGCCCCGCGCGGCAAATTGGTATACAACGACTTGTAATACGCCTGAACAGACTTGTCCGACGTCAAGTCGCCATCCAGCACGGCGGTGTCGGCCGCAAACCGCAGCAGCACTGCCTCGCAGGCGTGCTGAGCCTGCCCGATCTCTTTCAGAAACCTCAGGTTCTCATTTTGCAGGTTGACAATGTAGACCGGACAGAGAGAATCCCGTTCCCCGTTTCGATTGCACCGCCCGGCGGCCTGAATCACATTGTCCAGCCCGGCCAGAACGCGGACGACACAGCCAAACGAGAAGTCGATGCCGGCCTCGACCAATTGCGTGGAGACGCAGACGACCGGCTGCCCACTTTTCAGGAGAGCGTTGATCTGCCTGAGCGTTTCGATCCGGTGCGCCATGCACAGGGCGGTCGACAGGTGAAACACCGGACAGGCCGCGCGTTCTTTGATGATCCGCCAGAGATTCAGCGCCTCGGCTTTGGTGTTGGCGATCAGCAGTGTGCTGCCCTCCTGTTCGGCGCAATCCAGTGCAAAGGCCGACAGCTCTTCGATTGTGTACCCCTCAGGACGGCGTCGGTCACGGATCTCGGTGCGCCGAAACACACGCCAGAGCGCCGGGTCGTACGGAACCAGATGGGGCGCGTCCGGCAGCCGCAGCGGGTGCGTCGCCTCCTCGAACCCGGGCTGTGTGGCCGAACACAGGACGACCGTAGTATTACAGACGTAGGCCAGAAAGTTCATGGCCAGGTTGAACAGGGAAATCATCCTTCGCGGCACCGACTGCACCTCGTCAATGACGATGATGCTGTCGGCCAGCGCCTGCATCCGGCGGATGCACCCGGTCTGCCCGGCAAACAGGGTATTGAGCAGCTGCACCAGCGTCGTGATGACAACGGGCGCGTCCCATGTCTCCTGCAGCAGCGCCGTTTCCGCTGTCTCCTCCCGCTCTACTTCTCGCACCAGATTGGAGTGGTGCTCCAGAATCAACCCGTCGTCGCCGAGCGCTTCCCGGAGAACCTCCGCATTCTGTTCCAGGACACTGAGCAGCGGGATGACAAAGACAATCCGCTTTTTTCGGTACCGCTGCGCCGCGGCCAGCGCAAAACGAAGCGAGGCCAGCGTTTTGCCGCCGCCTGTGGGCAGCGAGAGGCGACAGAGCCCATTTTTTCGCTCGGCCGCGTCCCGGCATTGCTGTGAAAAGGCGCGCCGCGCCCGATTGATTTCGGTATCGACCGGGAGCGCTTCGAGCTGTGCCTCCAAACGGTCGAGCAGCGATGGCCAGCGCCCGGTCATGTCGGGCGGCACGGGCAAGGGCGCGCCGCTCATGAACTCGGCCGTGTCGCGCCGGTCGCCGTCCATCAGCGCCGACAACAACAGACGCGCCAGCAGGGAGAGATGGAACCGCATTTCCTCTATGCTCCCCGAGACCGACTCGCACAACCGGGCCGCATCTATGATCTCCCGCACCGCATCCTCGAACAGCCCTTGAAGCGTGGCCTCGTCTATGCCCTCGCGCAGCGCGTTTTTCCGCGCCTCGTCATAGCCGATGCCCTCTTTCCCGAGGCGGCGGGCAAAGCCGTCGGCGCCGTTCGGGTCGATCAGATCGAACAGGCCGTGATGCGCGCCGACCGTGACGGCCAGCAGCTCGGCGGTCAAATTCTGAAAGGATTCCTCTCCGGGTGTGTGCCAGCGCTCCAACGCATAGCGTGCCCCGGCAAACGTGTGATTGACGCTGCCGCGGCGCACCGGCTCGCCCGCAAAGGCCCGCGTGATATAGTCGGCGAAGGTGGCCGTGGCCTTGCCCATGTCGTGCAGCCACCCGGCCAGAAGGGCGGTCTTTTCCAATCTGCCACCCGCCGCCCGCGCGGCATAGCGCGCCGTGTTTTCGAGGTGCGCGGGCAGGGGTTGCCCCTCCGCCTTTCCGTCGGCTCTGGGACGGATGTGTGCCGGATAGGACATAGGCCGTCCCTCCTTATATCTTCCTTTGAAAATTTTTCAAGGTTCGTGTCGATTATACAATTTCCGTCGTGATCTGGCAACTATTTTATGGATTGTCACCAAAAACGAGCAATCTCCCAGGGACATCCATTTCTCGGCCGTGTCGACTTTGCGCGGTTTCCCCTCACGCCTCATCCCCTTTCTTGCCGTCGCCGGGCGCACCCAGATAGGCGGCCAGCGCCTGCGGCAGCGTTCTGCCTTCCGTCGCGAACGTCAGGTGTACGGTGAGCCCGCCACAGGTGAACTCGCGGGGCGTGCCCGGGGTTGCGGGAACCGGGGATGCGGTGCGGGCGGGAGTGGGCGCCGGTGGGGAGGCCTGCTTTGCGTCGGTCATGTTGTTTTCTCCTTTGAAATGACTTTGAACCCTGTCTTCCGGGGGCGACGGCCCGGATCGCCTCGGTTGCGGAGATTGCGCGGCGGCGGTGGCTCCCGTCGCCCCTGTTGCACCGGTCGGCCCCTGGGGGCCGGCAGGGCCTTGTGGCCCGACGGGGCCGATGGGGCCGGTCGCGCCGGTAGCGCCTTGGGGGCCGGCGGGACCGATGGGGCCGATGGGACCGGTCGCGCCGGTTGCGCCTTGGGGGCCGGCGGGTCCCTGCGGACCCTGAGGGCCTTGCGGTCCGCGCGGACCGCGGGGGCCGGGAACCGGGCAACAGGGAACCCAGCAGCAGGGATTGTTTGTGGGCGGGCAGAGTCCCTGCAGCCGTTCATGACAATGGCAGGACGGATTGAGAGAAAGGGGCGGTGTGTTGGACAGCGGATTGACCGCCATTGTTGTGTCTTCGGTACAGGTTGGGCAGTCGGGGTCGGTATTGAAGGCGTCAAAGAGACAGGCGTCCAACTGCGCTTGCGTCAGGTTGGAGGTGTCTCCCGGAAAACAGGCGGGCATATAGATTTTCCTTTCCAATGGTAGCCGCTGATCGGTGCGGCGCGGCGTTTTGTTGGACTCTTTACCCCCCTGACGTTGTTGCAAACGCCGAAAACATAGCGCTTTGCTTCGTTTTGCGCCTCGTCAGTACGGGAAAAATCCGTCGAATGACCACACCCACATCACTCAGCGTTTACGCGATAACAATAGGCGGGGACGTTCCATCCTATGCAAAAAGCCCCGGAACTGCCACTCAGGCGGTTCCGGGGGGGTGTGCAGTTAACAGTGAACAGTTATGGCTGTTGGGGGCGGGTTCCTGTGTTGCAGGCATCGAGCGTCGCGGACGCGGAAACGCGGCTTGGGCGTGGCCGCTGGTTTCCTTCCCCGCTGCGTTCACTGTGCTCCCTGCCGACCTGCACAGCTCTTCGATTTTGTCAAGCCTCGAGCGCGCCGCGCGGCCGGTGAAATAAGTCTGACGCCTTCCGAAAATGCCGTCGGGTCTTGCCTGAGACGACCCGCCCTGTTTTCCGGGTGCGGCGTGCCCTTATTTCTCCTGCGCGTCGACTCGGCTCTTCGATTCTACCCAAACACCAGGGGCAGTAGCAGCAACAGCCCGAAGCCGGGCAGACCCAACACGGCCACGATAACGGCGTTGAGCAGGTTGACCCCCACCGTCACGCCGATATATGAGCCGATCATATTGAACACGAACAGCCCGACAAACCCCAAAACCGTGTTGAGCAGCAGCTTCAGCGCCATACGCAGCGGAGCGGTGAACAGCCTCGCCGCCGCCAGCACGACGACCAGGCCGAACGCAA
This sequence comes from Oscillospiraceae bacterium, assembly GCA_031549735.1. Classification (GTDB taxonomy): domain Bacteria; phylum Bacillota; class Clostridia; order Oscillospirales; family UBA929; genus JAVBPF01. Next base: position 13,524 of record JAVBPF010000021.1, on the reverse strand, counting down.
TCAAAAGTATCCACTGTCCGGTAGTCATATGTACCTCCCGATCCTTGTCCCGTTTGAACGGGCGACGGCCTTTTCGGGGTGTTGACAATGTCTGCGCCCCGGGCGATTGGGCGGCCGCGCACGCCAACGCTGTCGCGGCGCTGGGCGATCCTGCGCGAAAGCGGGCGCGTTCGTCCCACTTTCACACCGTCCCGACTGCTCCGTTGGCGTTGCGCTTTTGTCTGCCGTCCGATTTCGGAAGCCGTCCGTTTATGATACAATATGTTTGGCCATCCCGGCGTATGCACACGGGGTATCGTCCGGGCAAATTCAATCCGGGAGGCGGGACACGCGGAAGCCGATCTTTTCCTCATATTGGAGCTCTTTGGTCAGCCGGACATAGTAGGCATACCGCGCCTGCAGCGCGTTCATTTCATAGACGCACGACTCGACCAGCTCGGGTTCGCGGGCGTCGTTGAAGTTGGCGCGCGCCTGCGCCAGCTCCTCACGGGTCTTTTGCATGGCCTCCAGAATTTCGCGTCGTTCGTCGTGCTCGGCTTGATTGTCCTTTTTGGACAGGAATCGGGCAAATGCCATGTCTTACGCACCACCTGTTCGTCAGCCGCGCATGCGCGGGAATTAGGGCGGCTATGATAGGGTTTGTCCGCACGTCGGGAGGACGGCGGATTGCCTACCCCCATTCTATTCACATTGTGGGCAGAAATGACTTGACATAATCAAATTGGAAAGAAATATTTTCCAACGACAGGAGGCTGCTCCATGCCCCCCTATACCCTGATCCGCGCGCGGCGCAAGACCGTCTCGCTGCGTGTGACCGAGGCGGGCAAGCTGACGGTACGCGCGCCGCTCCATTTGCCCAGGGCCGACATCGACCGGTTTGTCCGGGAAAAGGCCGAATGGATTGAGACGCAGACCCGGCGGATGCTGGAATGCCAAGCGCGGCGCGAAGCCTTCGCGCCCGGCCTCGGCGGTACGTTGCCCGTGTTCGGACAGCCCTGCCCCATCGAGCGCGGCGAACGGCCCGGCTTCGACGGGCGGTGTTTTCTGTTGCCCGAGGGACTGTCGGCCGAACAGAGCAAGGCCACGCTCGAGAAGATCTACCGGCTGCTCGCCCGCAAGGCATTGACACAGAAGACGGCCGAATATGCGGCACGCATGGGCGTGACGCCGGAGGGCGTTCGCATTTCGGGCGCCAAAACGCGCTGGGGCTCCTGCTCGGGGCAGAACCGCCTCAGTTTTTCCTGGCGGCTGATGATGGCGGCGGAACCGGCCGTCGACTATGTGGTCGTACACGAGCTGGCGCACATCAAGGAGCACAACCACTCGCCGCGTTTTTGGGCGGAGGTGGAGCGGGTGTTCCCCGACACCCACGCACGGCGGCAACTGCTGAAAGCGACACAGGCCGAATTGATGGGGATGGATTGGTAGTTTGTTTATTACGACTGTAGTATTTCGAATCCTTACACTTGTCATTTTTCTTTTTTGTGATAGGATGGTGATGGTGATTTGATTGCCCCTGCCGGGGAGCGGAGGACGTGACTTTCTTCACGCCAAGAAAGTCACCAAAGAGGCGTTTGGAGGACGCGAGGTTGGTTTTATGCGCAGATAGCCGTTGCGCAAACGCTGTCATCCGGGCTTGGCCGGTTGGTACACAATCCCCGAACAGGTGAACTCAAAGGCTGTTAATGCAGCGTGTGCCGGATGTGCGCTTCCTATCCCTGTGCGGTGACGGATGGTGCGTGTTTGTTTTTGTAGACTTGAATTTTGTTGAATGGAAAGGTGGTCTTGGTGATGAATCGCAGGTTCCGAAGATTTCTCTGTGTGGGTTTGTCAACCCTGCTGCTGAGTGGGATTTGTCTGCCGGGACTGGCAGTGGGCGAGGACGCGGCACCGGGACCCGTGCAAATCGCCTGTACCGATATGTTGGTTCGCGAATACTCTGAGGCCGAGTTTGCCTCCTTGATCGAAGCCTTAGAAGGGGATACTCTGACCTTTTCGGGTGACGATACCGTTATGGGTCTGTATCTCACGTTCGATCCGGCGTGGATGCCCGAAGGCATCGGAGTGGTTTTGACGATGCCGACCGCAGCGCTTTCCATCCCCTATGGGATGTTGGCCGAATTGGCCGAACAAGAGAGCGGGGCGCTGGCCTTTTCGTTTCATGTGCCGGACGATGACAAAGCGGAGTTTTTCCTCTATACGGGCAACTCAAAGGTTCCCTTTTACACCGTTAAATATCCGATGACACTGAGCATAAACACACCGAGCTATGCGGCGGCGTATCCTAGCGATTATATGTTGTGGGTCAAGAAAGAAGGAAAACTGCGCGAGCCGCTGCCCCGCTCTTTCCGGCGCGACGGCGCGGTGCATGGGCGAATTCACGAGCCCGGTTGTTATGTTTTCGCGCAGCCTGATCCGCACATCTTCCCATTCTATCCATTGGTCCGCGGGCACTGGTCGGAACAGGCGGTCAATTATCTATACAATCGAAGGGTTTTGACCAACATCATGTCCAAGGAATATAGCCAAAGCCACGGAGAAGGCTTCTGGTCTCCCACCTTTAGACCCGATGAGCCGGTCACGCGTATTGAATTTGTCGCGGCGCTGATGGATTTGATTTATGTGGAACCGCAGGGCGGCTGGGATCCAAACGACTTTTTCTATGATTCGGTGGATGATGACAGTTTGACTTGGTATTCTATGTTGGCAAAGTTCTACGGCGTTGTCGTCGGTTCCCCCAACGGCTCCTTCCGCCCCAACGAGCCCATCACCCGGCAGGATATGTTCGTAGTGACCCGGCGCGCCATGGGAGTTGTCGGCCTGATGCCCGAGATGATGACCATGCAGTTTGTTGTCTTCAACGACTGGGACAGTGTGGCCGGGTACGCGCAGAATCCGATTCAGGACCTGGCGCGGCTGGGACTGGCCAACGGCAGCAACGGAAACATCCGCCCGTCCGACAGGGCCACGCGCGGCGAAGCGGCGCAATTGCTCTATAACCTGCTTCAGTTTGACGCCGGTTGATGGACGGCCTCCGAGGCTGTGAGATCAAAGGGGGTCAGGGCAGCGGGTGTCGGATGTGCTCCGCCTGTCCCTATTCGGTGACGAAAGGGAACAACCGTGCCCATAGGAACGTCTAACAGGACAATTGAGAAAGGTGGTTTTGAAGATGAATCGTAAGTTCCGAAATGTTCTCTGTGTGTGTTTGTCAACCCTGCTACTGGGCAGCTTGTGTCTGCCCGCACTGGCGGAGGGGGAGGATGCGGTGCCGGTGGTCATTTCCGCGCCCGCCGCGGTCGCGTATACTTACACCGAGTCCACGTTTGCCGCGTTGGTTGCCGGCGCAACGGAGGACACGCTGGTCATCTCGACCGATAGCTCCGCCGGTCTGGTGGTTACCTTCGATCCCGCTTGGGTGCCCGAAGACATCGGGCTGCGCCTGGAGGCACCGTTCACGACGCTCTCTATCCCTTACGGAGCGATAGCTGAGCTGGCCGAGAGAAAGAGCGGGGCGCTCACCTTTGCCGTGTATTCCTCCCTTGGCGACGTGACTTTCGAGCTGACTCAGGATGGCGAGAACTATGACTTCTACACGTTTAAGCATCCCATGACGCTGGAGATGGTTGTTTTTGCGCCGGGTATGTCGTACGGACCATGTGCGACCGCCCAAGTATTCAGTGATGATTCGACAGCAATCATTCCCCGCTCGTTCACCAACGGCGCTTCTCTGATTGCGCGTATCCATGGCGCCGGGCGATATGTCCTCGAAGACCGTCCATTCGTTGCTTTCAGCGACACTCAAAACCTGTGGATGAATGACGCGGTACAGTACTTACAAACGCGAGGCGTTGTGCGGGGCGTGACCGCCCCGGTGGAAAAGGACGGTGTGGCGACCGGCACCTTCGCCCCCAACCGCCCGGTCACCCGCGCCGAATTCACCTCCATGCTGATGCAGCTGCTCTATGTGCAACCGCAGGGCCCCTGGATGCCCGCCCCCTTTGCCGATCAGGCGACCATCCCCGATTGGGCGGTCAGCGCGGCGCTGCGTGCCCGCGTCTACGGCGTCGCCGCGGGCGACGGCAAGGATCGTTTCCGTCCCAACGAGCCCATCACCCGACAGGATATGTTCGTGATGACCCGGCGGGCCATGGAATTCGTCGATTTGATGCCCGAGATGATGACCATGCAGTTCGTTGTCTTCAACGATTGGGACGATGTGGCCGGGTACGCGCAGAATCCGATTCAGGATTTGGCGCGGCTGGGATTGGCCAACGGCAGCAACGGAAACATCCGCCCGACCGCCAACGTCACGCGCGGCGAAGCGGCGCAATTGCTCTATAACCTGCTTCAGTTTGACGCCAAACGGTAATATCGGGCCTCGATATTTCTTTGCGTCGTTTCTCCGCTTTTCCACCCTGTAATATTTCTTTCGTATATTTCGGGGCGTAATTGATTTTGTCTGCTCGCGCCGCGTGGCCGGACACTTGGAAAACATTTCTCCGGTTTCCTAAAGCAAACGATGTTTTGACCGATAAGTAAAGTGGGTCTTGCCAAACGGCAAGACCCACTTGTTTTGTCATCTGTGGATGTCGGAGACGGCAAGCCGACATAGATCGTCCCTACGTTCTACCCCCAACGGGGATTCCAAAGGGGCCGACGCCCCTTGGCCGGCTGAGGAGGGGATCCCGTGGCAAGCCTCGTGCGCGGAAACGCGGCTTGGGCGTCTGCCGCTGGTTTCCTTCCGCGCTGCGTTCACTGTGTTCCCTGCCGACCTGCTCGGCTCTTCTATTTCGCCCAGTTCCCGCTGGACAGCGCGTTCAGGTACGCGTCGATGAAGCCGTCGAGGTCGCCGTCCATCACGCTTTGGATGTTGCCGGCCTCAAACGCGGTGCGGTGGTCTTTTACCAGCGTGTACGGCATAAATACATAGGAGCGGATTTGACTGCCCCACTCGATGGACTTCTGGACACCCTTGATGTCTTCGATGCGCTCCAGATGTTCGCGCTCTTTGATTTCCACCAGCTTGGAACGTAGCATCCGCATACAAACGGCGCGGTTCTGCACCTGGCTGCGTTCGTTCTGACAGGCCACCACGATGCCGGTGGGCACGTGGGTGATGCGGATGGCACTTTCGGTTTTGTTGACGTGCTGGCCGCCCGCTCCGCCCGAACGATAGGTGTCGATCTTTAAATCCTCGTCGCGGATCTCAATGTCCATATCGTCGGACACCTCGGGCATGACCTCCACCGCCGCGAACGACGTGTGCCGCCGCCCCGACGAGTCAAAGGGTGAGATGCGCACCAGGCGGTGCACGCCCATCTCACCCTTCAGGTATCCGAACGCGTTTTCGCCTTCAACGAGCAGCACCGCACTTTTGATGCCGGCCTCATCTCCGTCGAGGCAGTCGAGTAGTTTGGCCGACATGTTGTGGCGCTCGGCCCAATGGACATACATCCGCACCAACATTTCGGTCCAATCCTGCGCCTCGGTGCCGCCCGCGCCGGCATGGAACGAGACAATGACATTGGAGTCGTCGTATTCGCCCGACAATAATGTTGACAGCCGCGCGGCGCTCAACGCCGACTCAAAAACGGTCAAGCCGTCGGTCAATTCGGGCAGCAGCGACGCGTCGTCCTCCTCCAGCGCCAGGCCGACCAGCGTGTAAAGGTCTTCCCATTGCCGGCAGAGCGCGGCGTAGCCTTCACTCTTATTCTTCAGCTGCTTCAGTTTTTTCAGCACACCCTGCGACGCGGCCGGGTCGTCCCAAAAGCCGTCGGCCGCCGTCTGGGTCTCCAGCTCGGCCATATCCTTCCCGGCGCTTTCCAAATCCAGCGCCGCCTCCAGATTGTCAAGCTCCGGTTTCAGCGCCATCAGGCGGCTCTTTATGGCATCAAACTCGATCAAACGCAAACACTCTCCTTATAGGAACCGAATCAATCCCGATTTCTTTTCGGGTCGGCACAGGCATTCCGCGGACGCGCAAAGGTGTGCCCCCGCGAGGGAACGCGGTCGGCGGCCACCCCACATTGTCATTTGCGGTCCCTGGCCGACACCAATTTTTCGGCATTTCCCCAACATATTGGGTCAACGGAAGTGTAACACACCACACCAAGGAATGCAACGACAACAGGCACGCGCGCGAACGGTTTTTTGTGTATGTTTTTACGGGAAAAAGTTGAATCGGGAGGCAGAACATGTTAGAATGATTGTATCGTATCCCTTGCGGCTCAGCAATTTGCGGCTTTTTGCACAAATCATCTCTTTTTTTCGGTGCTTTTTTGTTCCAAAGCAACACAGCGCCGGTTTTTGACCGTTTGCCCCTGTTGGGGGCGGACGGAAGGCGCGCCGGGTCTTGCGGGAGTCGGCCCGTCCTGTTTTCTGGGTGCGGCACGGCCTTATTTCACTTGCGCGTCGACGAGGCTCTTCGTTACAAAAGGAGGATACTATGCGTTATTGGAAGATTGGTTTGGTTGGCCTTTGTGTCGTCATGATTGTCTCAATGGTCGTGGCCGGCGTTGGCCCGTTTATGAGAGCCTCCAGCGATGAGGAGATTATTCCGGGCGGGGACACGCCGTTGGGCTCGCTGGACGGGGAAAACTATGAGATCATCGGCGACGGCGCTGTGCCGCTTGGCGGCCCCGAGATGCGGGGCGTCTGGGTCTGTTCGGTCTACAATATGGACTTCCCCTCTAAAACCGGCCAGACGGTGACCGGCCTGAAGAAGGAGGTCACCACCATTCTGGACCGCTCCAAGGACATCGGCTTCAACGCGGTTTTTCTGCAGGTGCGTCCCAACAATGACGCGCTCTATCCTTCTAAAATCTATCCGTGGTCTCAGTATCTGACCGGAACGCAGGGCGTCGCGCCCGCCGACGGCTTCGATCCGCTTTTGTATTGGATCGACGAGGCGCACAAGCGCGGACTGGAGCTGCACGCCTGGATCAATCCCTACCGAGCCACCCGTGGCTCCACAACCAGCCCTAAAACCGACGTCGCCAAGCTGGCGGCCAACAACCCCGCCCGGCTGCATCCCGATTGGGTCATTGCCTACACCGACGGCAGCCTGTACTACGATCCCGGCCGGCCAGAAGTGCGTAAGCTGATCGTCGACGGCGTGACCGAGATTGTGACCAATTACAACGTCGACGGCATCCATTTCGACGACTACTTCTATCCCGGCACCGATTTCAAGGATTCCAAGTCATATGCCGCCTATGGCAAAGCGTTCAAGAACATCAGCGACTGGCGGCGCAACAATGTGGATCAGCTCATTCAGGCGACGTACAACGCCGTGAAGGCGGCCAAGCCCAACTGCGCGTTCGGTGTCAGTCCGTTTGCCATCTGGGCCAACAAGGAAAACAATTCGCTCGGGTCGGACACGCGCGGCGGCGAGTCGTACTATGAAATGTACGCCGACACCCGCAAGTGGGTCAAGTCGGAGTGGCTGGACTACATTTGTCCGCAAATCTATTGGAACATCGGCTACCGCATTGCCGACTATGAGAAGATCCTCAAATGGTGGGTCGACGTGGTCAAGGACACTCCAGTTTCGCTCTATGTCGGTCATGCCGGCTACCGTGTCGGCGACGGCACCAAGGCCGGCGATGTCTGGCACACCGCCGACGAGATCATCCGGCAGTTCAATATGAACCGGCAATATCCGCTGGTGCGCGGTTCGGTCATGTTCCGTTACGACTCGCTCAACACCAGCAAGGATCTGTATAACAAGGTCAAGGCCTACTACAACACCAACACCGGCACGGCGGCCACCGGCACGGCCAATAATGCGGCCGCGCCCTCCGTCGGGTTCCGCAGCGAGCTGCAGGTGCTGGCCGTCGGGCGGCCCTCCGCCAACATCACCACCACGCTCAAGCAGTATTATCTCCTCGGCACCAGCGATCCCGATCAACCGCTCTATTACAACGGGAAACTGCTCACCAACCGCAGCGCGGGCGGTTCGTTCGGCGTCTTTGTCACGCTCGATGTCGGGAAAAACACGTTCACCTTCAAGCAGGATTCGCAGACCGTCACCCGCACCATCACCCGCGCGGGCGGCAAGTCGATGAGCGCGCAGAAGATGAACTCGACCGACATTGTCTCCGGTTCGCTCTATCCCAACACAAAGGATGAATATGTGAGCCCGGGCGAAATCGTCCCCTTCCGCTGCACAGCGCCCATCGGCGCCACCGTCACGGTCACCATCGACGGGCAAACCTTTGCCATGGTTCCGGAGGAGACCGAAGCGCCCGATGACGACTTCGACTATCCGACCGACTATACATATGACTACACCCTGCCTTCCTCGTTTGAGGGGGCGGCCGGCGACCTGGGCAGCCCGGTCTTCACCATGACCAAGGACGGCGTCACCACCACCAAAACGGCGACGGCGGTTGTGCGTACTATGAACGCCGCGTCCTATTACGCTGAGGTGACCTCGGCCAACGCCTACATTTACCCCGGCGCGTCCACTTCGGGCGGCCCGATCGGCGAACTGGCCAAAGGGCAAAAAGACACCATCGTCTCCATTTCAGGCAGCGGCAGCTGGGCCAAGCTGAGCATGGGCGGCTGGGTGCAGATGAGCAACATCAAAAAGGTTTCCGGCTCGCTGTCCATCAAACCGACCGGGACAGGTTATGTGGCCGGACTGAAATGGGACATCATCACCTTCACAGGAGCCAACCCGCCCGCCACCACGATGAGCTACGACGGCAAAAAAGTGACCCTGACCCTCTATTCGGTCAGCGCCGCGCCCGTCGTCAACCTGTCGGCCGGTTCGATATTTGCTTCCGTGACCAGCACCTATGCCTCCGGCAAGGCGGTCTACACCTTCACCCCCAAGACAGGGGTTCGCGTGGAGGGCTACAATTCAACGGTGCGTGACGGCAACCTTACCGTGTACATCAAGCGTCCGGTCAAACTGGCCGCCGGCGACCAACCGCTGTCCGGCCTCACCATAGTGCTCGACGCCGGTCACGGCGGCTCCGATCCGGGCGCGATCGGCCCGGCGGGCAACCGTTTTGCCGAGAAGCACATCAACCTGTCCACGGCGCTGATGACCCGGGACGCGCTGACCACCAAGGGCGCGACTGTCGTCATGACGCGTGACAGCGATGTGTATCTGACGCTGGATCAGCGGGTGGAGAAAAACCGGGCGGTACGCCCCGACCTGTTCCTGTCTCTACATTCCAACAGTGTGGACGACGATATGAACGCCGAGAAAATCATCGGCATTTCCACCTGGTACCGCAACAATGTTTCCAAAGCATTCTCCGCCTCTCTGTATGAGACCATGTGGTCGACGCTGGGGAGAAACAAGCGCCTCTCCAACCAGCAGAATCTCTATGTCTGCCGCCCGACCTGGACACCTTCGGTCATCCTGGAGGTAGGGTTCATCTGCAACCCGGGTGAGTTTGAGTGGCTGGCCTCGCCCGACGACCAACAGCGCGTCGCCGACGCGATCGTCAAGGGCGTCGTCAAGTATTTCAGCTAGGGAAAGCGCTTCCATCGAGAATGACACGCTTCGCCTCCCGGAATACAATGGGGTTCCGGGAGGCGTTGGTTTTTCAATGTTTGCTCTTTTTATATGGCTTTGTTTTTTCTTTTCGCTTTGTTAGACATACATAATGATTTGCGAAAAAACAGATAATTCTGCAGAAACAAAAACGCACGAGGCATCACTGCTCAGGGAGTAGGGCTGGAATCGGGATTATGCAGCCCGAACCCCTTTGATTTCATCGGTTCGGAGGCTGTGTGACAACCGGCCGAGCACGGAGGATAGCGTTTGCGCAGAACGGTTTGAGCGAAAAGTAACCCCCGCGTCCCCAAAACGCCTCTTTGGTGACTTTCTTGGCGTGAAGAAAGTCACGTCCTCCGTTCCCTGTCAGGGCAGGAAACTGCATTAATACGAGGGTATAGCGGCGCGTTTCTTTTCGGCGTTGCCCCCGCAGAGAGATCCTCTGCGGCGGTCTGGGTGCTTTCCGTGTGGTTTGTTGTGTAATGGCGTTTGTACGCATGTCTTGTGAAAGGGGAGACCACAATGTCTCAAGAGATTTCTTTTCCCTCTGTCGTGGAGAGTGCGGCCAAGCTTCCGCTTGTCCGAATCAACCGGGAGGAGTTCCTGACCAAAAATCTCAGCAAGCTGTGTTCTCCGGCGCAGCTGCAAAAAGCCATTGATGAGGGAACGCTTCATGCTGATATTCCAATCACCATATTGGATAGTCTGGCAAATGCCGTGATCAACGCGGAGACCCTTAAAGTAACCGCCATATCGACAGCGGCGGGGTTACCGGGTGGGTTCGCTATGGCGGCCACTATCCCGGCAGATTTAGCCCAGTTTTATGGGTTTGTACTCCGCACTGCGCAGGAATTGGCGTATATATACGGATGGGAAGAGTTTTTCGTCGAATCTGCAGAACTTGATGCAAGCACGGAGTTCCAACTCATTTTGTTCATCGGCGTGATGTCCGGTGTAGGCGCCGCCAACAAGGTTGTGGGCAAATTGTTTGGTGAGACGGCCGTCAAAGCTGTGGCCAAGAAGGTGGCCGCCAAAGCGCTTACAAAAACATGGTATTATCCAATTGCGAAGAGAATAGCGGCCATGCTGGGACACAAAATGGTGAAAGCGACATTTGCCAAAGGTGTTTCAAAAGCCGTGCCGATTCTTGGCGGAGCCATCTCCGGGGGGCTTACCCTGGCTACATTCAAGCCGATGGCACATAAGCTCAAAAGGCATCTTTCAACACTGGCGCATATGTCTCCGGAGGAGTATTCTCAATATGAAGCTTCCCTGGTCATCCGTGAAGAGGATTCAGTCGATGACGAAGACATTATTGATGTTGATTATTCAGATGTTGAGACGAATATTTGGGTGTGCGTTTGCGAAGCAGAGAACAAGGGTAAGTTTTGCATGGAATGCGGTAAAGCAAAGCCGGCAGGACTGCCACAATATCGTTGTGATAAATGCGGCTGGGAACCGAATGACAAAACCCGCCCGCCGAAGTTCTGTCCGGAATGCGGGGATCCGTTTGATGAAGGTGATATAGTATTGGCATAATTTGAAGCCGACGAAAGAGAGCTGTGTGTGAACCCTCCGCTATCGGACAACGCTAAAAGGACTGTACAGCTGCAACTGTACAGTCCTTTTTGGAATTTGCGCAAAACTTCTTGACGAATCACTATGTCTTAACGAATCATCGGTTCCCTAGAACCACCACTCAATGGTCAGGCTCTTGGAGATGGTGGGCCACAGCGGCTCCCACAGCAGGAAATACACGGCGGCCAGCGCCCCCAGAATCAGCACGCCGAAGATAATCATGGCGCGCGCCAGATTCTTGCGGGCCGACGGCGGGCCCATAAAGCTCCAGATGACGGAGAAGATCAGGCCGATGGCCGGAATGAGCATCAGCAGAATGTATCCGAAATAGCCCATCACACCGATACGCTTGCCCTGTTCGGGCTGGCTCTCCTGCGTGTATGACTGGGCCGTGTTGGCGGGGGCGGCGTCATAATAAGAGGAATAGGTTTCGGGCTGGGATGAAGATTCCGGCGTATAGGCGGGCGCTTGATAGGCCGGGTCGGGGCGGGCATAGATGGAAGGTTCGGGCTCCCGCGCGGGCGGTTCCGGCGGCGTCTCGGGCTCCGCGGCCGCGAACGACTCAACGGCGGTCTCCTGAACAGGCTCCTCAACCGGGGTGGCTACGACAGGCTCCTGCCACGCGGCGGTCGGCTCCGGCATTTCAACCGGCTGCGGCGCAGGCTCCGGCGCGGCGACGGCCGGGGGGTCGGGCAACTCAGCCACGCTTCCCGGATACTGAGGCGCGAAAGAGGGCGCGGTCGGAACCGGTTGGGGCGCTGTGTATGGAGCTCTGGCAACGCCTGTCGCCGGGGCGTCCTTCTGCGCCGGCGCGGGGGCGTAGGAGGGTGCGTTTCCATAGGCGGGATTGCTTCCGTAGGCAGGATTGTTTCCGTAATTCGGTTGATTTCCGTAGGCGGGATTCCGGCCTGCCTGAGGATTGTTCCCGTAAGCGGGCGCGTTCCCGTAGCCCGGCGGGGTATACCCCGGCGTTTGTGCGGGCCAGGCGGCGGGCGCCGTGGGCCACTGTCCGGGCGCTTGTGCCTGGGCGGCGGGCGTCTCCACCGAGGCCCCGCAAACCACGCAGTAGGCCTGGCCGGGCGCCAATGTGGAGCCGCAGTGTGTGCAAAACCGTGTTTCCATGATTGACCTCCTGTCGCTTCGAAAACGCAGCGGCGTGCCTGGTCTGCGCTCCCGAAATGAAATATCCGTGTCGGGCGATCTCAAAAACAGCGTAACGCAAAGGGCTGGCGCATGAGCGTTGTCAAACGCCAGCAATGGGAAGGGTTCCCTGAAAACCCTTCACAGCGGACGCATGGCAGAACCCACGACCGGGACCAGCACATGTCGGCGCGTCAGGCTTTCAGGAATCGCGGCTGACCAGACAGTATCGCAGGATAAACTCGGCGCGACTGTTGACATTCAGCTTGCGATAGACACTCTTGTAGTGCGTGTTGATGGTCGAGAACTTTACGCCGAGACATTCGGAGATTTGCTTGAGCGTTTTGCCTTCCATCAGCAAATTGAACACCTCGCGCTCGCGCGGGGTCAAGCTTTGCAGCGCCCACTCCTCGGGCGTCAGCGAGTCGGACAGACCGTCAAGGGTGCTGTCTGGCGCGGCTTTAGGATCCCTAGCGCCCACAGGCGCGACAATGTGGATCGGCTCCGGGGCTTTGACCACCACCGATTCCGCTCCTCCGACATGCGCCATCCAGTCATCTACCGACGCGGTGGGCATCTCGGCCAGCATGGCCATTGGCGTACGGACGACAGTCTCCTCCGGACTCAGCGTTTCAACCGGAACCTCATCGTAAACACGGGCCGCTGTCGTCTGTTCTTTGCGTTTGCCAAACCATCTCATTCTAACCTACCTCCATAGTTGAAAAAGATCGGGCTCTCATAGAGCGCGGATTTTTCCCAGACCCGCGCTTTGTATCCAATGAGGATATGACCCTCCTTCCCCTCCGAACATATTATATCAGCTTTGTGCAAATTCGCAATAAAAATTGATGATTTCGGGCAAAAAGTTTGTGCATCCTCGTTGAAAGCGAGGTGAAAATCGTCTTTTGTACGGCAAAATCACTTTACAGTGATGCAAAACGCGCCCCCTTTGTACTATGTTTGCGGGAGAGCGCTTGGCCAGGGAGCGAGTGACAGATCGAACGCGGTCACATAGGATGGTAGAGAACATTCCCAACGGGGGTGACGAATACATGGCGTGGTGCAATGGCAGGGACGATGACCTGCGTTTCACTTTGGCGCGCAATCTGGGCGAGGTCTGCACCGTTTTCCCGACCTGCGGAGGCCGGGCCGGCGACGGGTTTACCGGTGTTTTGGCGGCGCTGGACGACGAGACATGCAGTCTGATTTCCCTCGACTCACTTTGCCGCCGTTCGTGCGGCGGCGGACGAAACGGCCGGGAGATGGCCGGAAGGGTACAGACTTTCCCGCTC
>JAVBPF010000050.1:0-13395 GCA_031549735.1 Oscillospiraceae bacterium | reverse complement strand
ATTCCGCGATAGCGGAGAAGGTAGTTCCGGAGCTTTTAGAAAAATCAGACTTCGGGAAAATGGATGACTTTGCTGTCGGCAATTTCAATCGAGCCGAACCGTGAACTTTCGATCTGCATAGAACGATCCCCTTTCGTGAGTGCCGGTGCGCGGGCGCTCCGGGCAAACCATGTCTGCCCGGATCCAAGTAAACGCTAATCAAATGCACCACAGCATCACGACGGCCTTTTTGCCCCCTGGCGGCGTTGCAAAAACTTGTCAAGCCTCAAGCGCGTCCCATGGCCGGTGAAATTAGCCATCTCCGATCCTGAAAACAGAATCCGGTTGCGCAAGAGCCGCTTTCTTGGTTTTCAGGCTCTGCGACTTCTTATTCCACCTATGGGCCGACTCGGCTCTTCCAAGAAAGGCACAAAGCATTCCTGCGTTTTTGCGCCTTGCCAGTGTGCAATAATTCTCGCCGCGCTACTATGTTGATTTGATCAGCGTTTACCTAGTATATCATACCCTATGTTCTTTCGTCCACGTTTTGTCCTGAAGGCGTTGGAAAATCCAACTCCAGTCCGGGCTCCACCGTGATGGTGATGGAGGGATAAGGATCCATCCAGACATCAATGGAATGAGGCGTGAAGTCAATCTGGGCCTCAATCACTTCCCAGTCGGCCTCCACCGAATAGGGTGTCCAGTCGATGTTGAGCTGAGCGGGCGTATAATTGATCGACGGGCCAACATCGGGCATACTTTGAACATTGATCTGTTTGGGATAGACGCCGCGGCCCTGCGCGATGGTACGCACCGGATTGCCTCCGTTTTCAATGCGAAGGAACTGCAGCCCCTCCTGAACGATGGAGCTGATGGCCGAAACCCCCAGCGACACCGAGTTTTGATAGAAGGCGTGCGCCATGGCAAGCGGCGTTTTGAGACCGGACGACGCGAACGCGGCGGTCTGATCGATTTGCAGACGGCCGGGCGTGGTCTGGATATTGAGCCGCGCCGCGTTTTGGCGCATATTGAGCCGCATCTGCTTGGATTGCATGACCTGCAGCTGGGCGCGGCGGGACTCCATGTGAATCTGCCCGCGTGTGGTCTCAATATTCAATTTGGGCGCTGACATGCTCGTCACATCCATGTCCATGCATGATCGTGCAACATCCATGTCGCACGTGCGAAAACGAAGAGCCGAGCCCTTGAGTCCTTCCCTCTCTCCCCTTCCCACAGGGGACGCCGATGTCTCACAGACAGGCGAGCCTGTCTGTGAGAATCAGCAATTGGGAGGTTGGAAATGAGGGGGAGGATGTTGGAAAGAGGATACGTTGGGTTTCTACCTACTATATCGAATGATTCGTCCTCAGCTTTAGCGATGTCCGCGAAATTTTTGCGCTCTTGTTGTGGAAACTTGTGTTACTTCAGGAAGTCCATCAGCGACGGCTGCAGAATCCGACCGCCGACCGACAGCGCCGCGCGGTAAACCGCTTCGGCCATCGAGAACCACATGATGGCCTCGGCCTCGTCCAGATCCTCGACGTCGGATTTCATTTGCGTGTAGTTGATGACATCCTGATCGAAGCGCGCGCTCATCAGATCGAGACGGTTCTGGCGGCCGCCCAGCTCGGACTGCACAGCCAGTACGTTTTTCTGCAGATCCTGGAACTTGCCGATGTATCCCTTCAAATCCTTCAGATCGGAGGACGTAGCGTCGTTGTAGAAATCCTGCATCACCTTGTAGATGTTGTCATCGCCCAGTCCCATGATCTGTGTGCCGCGAATGGAGACCGGCAGGTCGATGCCAAAGCCGATTTCATAGGAGATGGTTTTGTCCAAATCGATCACGTCGGCGCGGTCGGCCATGTCCACCATGCTTTTGCCGTTGAAGGTCATTTCCCCGGTGGCGTTGACCTCAAAGGGCGCCTTGGTCACATTGTACCCGCCGAACAGAAATTTATCACCCAGCGTGGCGTTGCCGATGGTGATCACATGCTCCATCAGTTCTTTGAGCTCATAGGCTGTGGCCTGACGATCCTCAGGGGTTTTCACCTCGTTGGCCAGGTTGACCGACAGCTCATAGGCGCGCTTGAGCACCTCGTTGATCTCGCCGGCGGCGGTCTCGCTCTGGGTCAGCACCGAACGCGCCGAATCCAGATTGCGCTGGTATTGCTCGACGCTGGACAGCTTGGAGCGGGCGTTCAGGCTTTTGACCAAACCGACCGGGTCGTCGCTCAACCGCACCATTTTGCGGTTTGTAGCCAGCTGGCTCTGAAATTTATTCATTTTCACGTTTTGGCGGTTAAGATTCCGATTGAAGTTGGAAATCATCATGCCGTTGGTTACGCGCTGGCCCATATCGTGCACCTCATTTTGTGTCAGTGAATAGTGAGCAGTGAACAGTTGACAGATAACAGATAACAGATAACAGTTGTGGTGTCGCCAAGGGCGACGATTGGAATATAAGGCGGGGATCCCTTGCGTTTCGAAGGCGATTTCACTTGCTACCTACGAAAGCAGGCTTTCATAGGTTACCGCTTTCGCCGCAGAAACGTTCATTCAATCACGCTTCATGCTCCTGCTTTTTCTCGGATTCACTTCGAGAAAAAGACCTTAACCCGCGCCAACGAGGCGCGAAACTGGTAGACGAGCGGTCTTATCCCTCGCAGGTCATTATTATCGTTTCGAAGGCGAATTCACTTCGCCGCAGAAACATCAGTATGGGGGGAGCTCATGAGGGGGGCCCGCCCCTCTCATGGAGGACTATAGTCCCACGCGGCCGGTGCGGTTGATGAGCACATCCAGATCCTCGTCCATGGCGGTGAGCACACGGGCGGCGGCGTTGTAGGCGTGCTGGAACCGGACCAGGCTGCTCATCTCCTCGTCGATCGAAACGCCCATCATGGAGACGCGCTGAGAATCCAGGCCGTCGCACAGTGCAAATTCCTGATCGGTCATGTCGCTGGCGAATTTGACTTCGGAGGCCAGACCGGTGATGAATGTATTGTAGAATTTTTCGAAATTGCCGATCACGGGCACCGTAGCGGCGCCGTAGAGCTTGGCCAGCGCTTTGGCCATGTCGTTGTTGCCGGTCTCCAGATGCAGGTTTGAGTCCATGGTTACCTTTTCGCCGGACGCGGCCACGTTGAAAACGCTGTTTTTGATCTCGGCCGACAACCCCATGGTATCGAGGGTCAAGCCGTTGGGATCAAAAAAGTTGATGCCGTTCGTGGATTCGTGGTACACACCGGCCTCATCGGTGTACGGCATGGTCCAGCCGGTTTGGTGTACGGCGTTGAACTCGGTGACCACTGCCTTGACCAGCTTGTTGAGCTCGCTGATGAGGTAGGGGATACCCTGCGTGTCGGTGGTGTTGCCGTCGCGCATATCGATGAAGGCCTTCATGGTGCCGCCGCTGATGTTCACGGCGTCGCCCGTGTCGGCGAAACGAATGGTGTAGAGCAGATCCTCGCCGGTTGGCGGCGGATCCATGGCGTCCAGCACATCATTGGTAGCGTCCCTGACCGCCTCCAGCGCGCGGTAGCTGTTGTGGTCGACCAGGGTTTCTCCGCCGATGGTCACCTGGAAGGTAAACATCTCTTTGCCGTTGAGGTCGGTTTTTCCGGTGCCGGTCTCCTTGTAGGAGACGGCGGTGATGCCCGAGAGCTCGTCGAGCAGCAGATTGCGTTTGTCGCGCAGATCGTTGGCGGGGTTGCCGCTCAGCTCATACTTGAAAATGGCGGCGTTCAGTTCGCTTACCTGCTGCGAAATGGCATTGACGCGATCGGCCGAACCCTTGAGCATCTCGTTCTGCTGCGTCATCAGATCGGTCAGAGAGCCGTAATAGGAGTGGAAGGTCTCGGTCAGAGACAGCGCCTTTTCGGTGACCTCCTTGCGGACGGCCGCGTCGGTCGAGTTGACCGATATCTCCTGGAGCGAATTGAAGAACCCGCTCATGAGGTCGTTTAAGTTGGAGGTGTCGAGGTTGTTGAAAACGTCCTCGACGTAATAGAGCGTATTGTAACGCGTCTCCCAATAGGACGCTTTGGTGTATTCGTTGCGGTACTGCCGGTCGAGAAATTTGTCGCGGATCTGATCGATACTCATCGAGCGGACGCCGCCGCCTACGTTGGCGCTGTCGGACGGGATGAATTTCGAGAACATGCCGACCGGGTCGACGGCCGCCGAGGTGATGCGCTGGCGCGTATAGCCGTCGGTGTTGGCGTTGGAGACGTTGTGCGCGGTGAGGTCGACCTGGCGCTGGGCGATGAACAGGCCCTTATTGGCGATGTCCAGACCGTAAAATGTTGAACGCATCGGCTACCTCACACCTTTCTGTCGATCATGTTGAGCTTGGTGACCTTACCCCCGTCCTGCCCGCGGTTGGGCTTTCCATAAATCTGGGACGGGTCGTCCTGTTGCGCGACCGTGCTCAGCGTATAGTTGATGAACTCGAGGCGCGATTCGATCAGGCGCCGGTTGAGTTCGTTGATTTCTTTTTGACGGAGCAGCAGTCCGGCCAGCTTTTCATTGGTTTGGGAAAGCTGTTCGGCCTCCGCGGGGGTGGCGGCCTCGATAAAATCGACGACCGTAATGGTCTCAGCCGGGCGATTCAGCCGAACGGCCAGCGCCAGTACGGCGGCGCGGCGCTTGCGTTCGCAGTCCTGAACCTGCGTCAGGTGCAGCTGCTCGCGCTTTACAATGTCATCCAGCTCGGAGATGTTGTTGTGGATGATGGCTTCTTTTTTGGACTGTGAGAGCACATAAAGCTCCTGATGCGCGTCCACTTCGGCGGACAGCACTTCGCACAGGGGCGCGACCATGTTCTGCATAACGAACCCTCCTCGAAAAAACGCGGTGTGTCTCTATCTGTTCTATCGATGTTTCCTGATGAACCATTAGGGCAGTACCGCACAAATCGGCGTGTGCCGAGCCGGCGAAGAATTTGTTTCCAATAGAGTCGATTTTTGCGACAATACTTTGTGTATTAACAAGAAAATCGATGATGAGTGGGGACAAAGAATACATCGGATCGGCGCGTGAGGATTTGTGCGGGGTTGCCTTAGGGAACCGATGATTTATTTGGGGATGGAAAAAGGGGGGAACCCGTCCCCCCCTCAATTGTCAGGCGATTTTTCCGAAATCCTTCGGGGAAACTCGAGCCCGCGCATCCTTGCGGCTTACAGCCTGGTCAACAGCTTTTCGGCGATGTCCTCGGCGGCCACGTGATAGCTGCCGCTGTCGATTTGTTCCTTCAGGGCGTTAACGCGATCGGTGCGCACTTCAGGAATGTCCTTGGCGGCCTGGAGTGTGGCGGCGAACAGGCGGGCGTTTTCGCTGAATTCGGCTTTGTCGGTGCCCATGGTGTTTTGAGCGGCGATTTTGTTTTTGCGCGCCACCTCTGTGTACGGGTTGACGTTGTTCATGCGTGGTACAGATCCGATCTTCATGATGTGCGCTCCTCTCCACAAGTAAAATATGTCCGGAATCACCGGCCGGTCGGCGGCCGGATGTTTCTCACACAGGGTATATCGTGTGTCTGAACCGGGACTTTAGGGGATTTCGAAGGTTGTGTAAATATTTTAATAGAAACTCACAAAACAAACTTGGTCGTTTTAGCGAATGTAACCAAAAAAGCGCCTATGGGCGGGGGTATCGACGGCCGGGCTTGGGGAACTCGTGTTGGGATCGGCGAACCGGGCGAACCATCCTCCCCGTTTGAGCCGGGGCCAACGCCGCAGCGCCGCCGTTTGTCCCGGTCGATTATTCTATCGGGTTCCGCGCGGTCGGCCTGAAGAGGCCGCGCGGATAAAAAATTTTTCAAAAAAAGGAAAATTTTATCGATACAGCCAATGCGCTGCGCGCCGTCGTATGGCCGAAGCGTTCAGACCGTTCGCCGGTCAGTCGCCCAGACGCTCTGTGCGCATACGCGGGCCGTTATAGCGGTCCGCGTCGGACGAGGGCTGCCGTCCGCGTAGCTGGGAGGCGGTGTTTTCCAGCTTGCTCATCATTTCGGCGCTGCAGGCGGCACAAAAACGCCCCTGGGAAATGGACAGACCGCAGCGTTCACATTTCAGGAAGCTCTGTTTGGCGTCTCCGGCCACCAGCCGGCCCTCCCGTACCCATTCGATCACATCGTCCGCTTCGGCGCCGGTGTTTTCAACCACTTCCTCGACCGAGGCGTTGCGGTGGTCGAACAGATAGTCGCGCACGGTGGTGAACATTTCATCCAGCTCGGTCACGCAGATCGGGCAGATGCTCTTGCCCATATCATGAAACAGCTTGTCACAGCGGCGGCATTGACGAATCCCCATGGTCATATCCCTCTCACAGTTCAAATTTGCTGGCGAAACGCAAATTTCAGATAACAGTGTGCAGTGAACAGATAACAGTGTAC
The DNA here is from genome assembly GCA_031549735.1 of Oscillospiraceae bacterium. Taxonomy (GTDB): domain Bacteria; phylum Bacillota; class Clostridia; order Oscillospirales; family UBA929; genus JAVBPF01. The sequence continues at coordinate 7,019 of JAVBPF010000050.1, read as the reverse complement.
AGTGAACAGATAACAGTTTTGGTGCGCTGCGCGGACGGATTCAATTCATCACGCTGCGCGCGATTCCATGACTGTTCACTGTTAACTGAATCAAGTTCGAATGGAGTTGCAGGTCTGCGCCATCTGATCGGCCGTTGTGACTAAGCGGGCCGAAAGCTGATAGGCGCGTTGGGCGCGGATGAGGCGGGTGACCTCCATCGCGTAATCCACGTTGGACGCTTCGGTGACGCCCTGCCGGACGGTGCCGGCGGCGGCGCGCGGCGCGCCGGAATTGTCGGAGGAGACAAAGTAATTGGCGCCCACCGTCGTTAAGCCGTTTGGGTTATCGAAGCCGAACACGCCCAGCCGGGCAAACGCCGTGATTTCCTGTGTGGCCGGGTTCAGGGTCGACAGCGTGCCGTCGGGGCCGACCGACAGATCGGAGACGTTGCCCTGCATACGGACGCGGTTTTGATTGGCGTCGAGCACATACATACCGCTGGCGTCGACAAGGTAATCGCCGGTCGTCTCGGCCGAGAGATAGAAGGTGCCGGCCCGGGTATAGAGCCGCTCGCCGTTTTGCCCTTCGACCAGGAAAAAGCCTTCGCCCTCGACGACGAAGTCGAGCGGACGGCCGGTGTCGGTTAGGGTGCCGGTGGTGAAATCACGGACGGTCTGATAGGGCAGCACGCCCGCGCCGCGCTGGAGGTTGACGCCGGGGCTGTTGTCGGTCGGGCTTCTCATGCGCTCATACAGGGCGTCACGGAAATCCATGCGCGCCGATTTGTAGCCCGGCGTGCTCATGTTGGCCACATTGTTGGCGATGACATCTATATTCTGCTGGTGGGTCAGCATACCGTTTCCGCCGGTATAAAGAGCTTGCAGCATAGATTACCTCCTGTTGTAAGTTACACCCTCGCGATGTCGTTGACCGTGCGGCCGAGGGAATCATCGATCATGCGCAGGATGCGCTGGTTGATTTCATAGGAGCGCTGAACCTCAATCATGCTGACCACTTCCCGGGTTGAGTCGACGTTGGCGTTTTCCAACATGCCCTGTCGGATTTCCACGGGGGTGTCGACCGGGCCGGCCGCGCCGTCGAGGTTGTAAAACAAATTGTCCTTGTCTTTACGCAGTGTGCCGTTGTCGGGGAAGGTGACGGTGCGCAGTTGTCCGACAACGTTTCCGGCGGCGTTGGTCACCAGACCGGCCGGAGAGACGGCAAAGTCGGTCGAGCCGACCTGCAGGCGGCCGCCTGTGCCCTGCACATAATTGCCCAGCGGGGTGACCAGATAGCCGGCGCCGTCCACGGAAAACTCTCCGGCGCGCGTATACCGCGGGCCGTTGGCTGTCTCGATGACGAAGAAACCGTCGTCGGCCAGCGCGAAGTCGGTGGACAGGCCGGTCGACTCGAGTCCGCCCTGCGTGAAGTCAGTGTAGACCCGGTCAATATGAATGCCGGTGTTGTGCGGGCCCACCGTGCTGTAGTCGCGGATGTTGGGGTCGTTCATGCGGGAAATGAGCATGTCCCGGAACGACTGGTTGACCAGCGTGTCGGCGCGGTAGCCGCGGGTCTCGACGTTGGTCAGGTTGTTGGCGATCACATCCATGCGACGGCTTTGCGCGATCATAGCCGTTCCGGCGGTATACAACGAACGCAACATGGAAAAAACCTTCTTATTCACATGAATTCCGGTGTCCGTGCCCCTCCCGCGATGGCGGGAGAGGATCAAAAGACAGACCCCGTCTACCGTGTATCGAACGGTTGACGGGATCACTTTAGCGTTTTTTGAAAAAGATTTTATTTTGGTCTTGCCTCAGTGTTATCGTATGTGCGGGCAGACTTCTTGACAGGGTTCGGCAAATTCGTTGTATCCACCGTCCATCCTGCCGCCAATCACAGGGGCGGGGTTTTTATCCCTTCTCATCCGGAGAAAATGCATTGTCCCTCTCCTAGAGCTGTGATAGAATGCAACTGTCGGGTGGTTCGAGCCGCCAGTCCGATGCGATCGGGCGGTTCCCCGGAGAATCTGCGGCACAGGAGGGATCCAATGAACGATATTCCAAAACAGGGCCGCCGGTTGGATCTGGAAAAGGTGTCTCCTCTGTTTCTGGCGCAGGCGAAAAATGCGGTCAGGCGTGATTTTATCGCCCGTACGAAAGCGAAACGAGGCGCCTTTGCGCGTTCAAAAGCCAGCCGCGCACATATCAGACCCAGGATTACCGGTATCACCGCCTACGGAGAACATCTCTACAAAGTGGATTTTGCCTTTGGCGGCGGGGAGCGCTCGGTGGTGTGCGTCATCGGAGAAAACCCCGATCCGCCTCCTCGTACCTAGACCAGGCAGACGCGGCGGCAGAAAACGCTCACCGCATCATCAGGCCTTCATGAATCATCGGTTACTTCATTCTTCACCGGTACCAAGGGAGTGAGCGGTTATGTGGACCATAGATCATATTGTCGGCGAATTGCCGAGCATTCTTTTGATGATTGTCCCCGGCTTTATCACGCTGCAGCTGGTTGATCAATACAACGCCAACAAGAAGCGGGAAGCTCTGTTTTCGGTGCTCTACAGCATCCTGTATTCTTTCATCGCCAAAATCCTGTATCAGGGTGCCTTGCTTGTCTATCGGTGGCTCGGGTTCTCGTGGGCGCTGGACGCCGATTTGAAATTTACGCTTCAGGTTGTGGCCATGTTCTTGATCGCGCTGATCCTGGCCTGGGTCATCATTAAAATGAAGCAGACCAAAGGGGGCGCGGCGCTGAACAGACTGTTTGACAAAAACACCTCTCCGCACTCGAGCGTTTGGGAGAGGGCGCTGAGAAAACGAAACGGCGCGTTCGCGATTGTGCGCACCAAGGACGGCATGGTCTACGACGGCGTTCTGAAGAGCTTTACGCTGGATCCGGATGACAGCAACAAAGAGGTTTTGCTTACCAACTTCACGGTCTGGCACAAGGAGCAGGCGGTCAACGACACCGTTGTCAAGCTGGGGCGCGCGTACAAGGACTATCACAACAGCGTGCTCATCGGGCGGGACAACATCTATGATATAGAGATTTTTGAACCCGGCCAGAAGAAATGAGGCCGGACTGAGTCGCGCATTGTCCCTGTAGAAAAATTATGATAAAATGCACTTGATAAAGAGAAATACACGGGAGTTGGGCGGTATGAATACACTGATCGTGGAACGGCAAAAAATCAAGCACAATCTGGCGCTGACGCGCAAGCAGGCCGGCGGCGCGGCGCTGATCGGCGTGCTGTCGTGCGACGCGTTCGGCTTCGGTCTGACCGAGATGGCGCGGGTGTTGCGCGACGAAGGGGTGGCGCGGTTTGCCGTCGACACGCCCTATGACGGGGCGGCGCTGCGCCGGTCCGGCTTTCCTGACGAAGAAATACTGGTGCTCCACTCGACCACGGCTCCGCGCGACATCGAGTGCCTGTTGGAAAACGGGCTGACCGCCACGGTGGCGTCCAGTGAAGCGGCGCAGGCGCTGTCGGCGCTGGCCGAACGCCGCCATACCGTCGCGCTGGCACACATCCTCATCCACACCGGGTCAGGGTCGTCGGGGTTCCTCCCCCACGAATTCGACAAAATTACGGCCATCTATCAATATATGAACGCGCTGGGCATTTCGGGCGTCTACACGCATTTGGCGGCTCACCGGGGCAAGAAGGTTATGCAGGCTCAATTGGAGACCTTCCGCGGGTTGCTCACACGTATGCGCGGGCAAGGGCTGGAGCTGGGGCTTCTGCACGCGGCCGACTCGGCCGCCCTGTTCTCGAGCGAGATCCAGAAGCTCGACGCCGTGCGCGCCGACCTGTCGGTCACCGGCCATATGCCCGGTCGCACCGGCTTGCAGCGTGTGGGTCTGGTACAGACCTACATCGAGAGTGTCCAGTGGCTGCCCAAGGGCGTGTCGATTGGATTTCAGAAAAACACCGTCCTGCGCCGGCCGCGCCGGGTCGGACTGCTGCCCATCGGATTGAGCGACGGCTTCGGGGTGACCGAGCCCTTCCCCACCGGCTCGGGCGGCTGGTTCAGACGCCGCGCGCGCCGGGTGAACCCCGTGGTGTATGCCGCCAAAGGAAAGCTCAACGTGCTGGGCGATATCGGCCTGAACCAAACCGCCGTCGATCTGACCGACCTCAAATGGGGCGTCAACGACGAAGTGGTGGTCGAGGTGTTTCCGCTTTGGGCGGGGACGTTGGCCAAGAGGTATATTTGATCCCCGCATCCCCGTAAGGCGCTCATTGCGCGTCCGTGGTGTTTTGAGCTTTGGGGTATCGCTATTACACGGGCGCTGTTATAAACGCGTCCCGTGTAAAGCTCGATAAGGGGCGTTGCGAAATGATTCGAAGACAATGGACTGGGCTTGGGTTATTCCTTTGCTTGTTCTTTTCCCTTGGAATGGTTGGAATCATCATCACAATGCATATTACGGAAAACCATTCCGCTGAGAATTCAACTGAGTTCAAGGCTACCGTTTCTGGGATTGAAACGAAAGGTACAGGGACACGCGAACGCACTATCATTGTATCGGAGGAGTATGGCGACAAACTTTCTACTCTGTCCATAAGTAAGATCATCGATAGAAGCGAGATCGATTGTTTAGAACCTGGCCAAATTGTGTTTTTCAGAATTCCGAACAACTGGCTGAGATCAATGGACGTAATCTCTGAGTTTTCTGTCGTTGCGTTGAGAACCGAAGAGAAGGAACTGGTTTCATTAAGTCAATACAATGAATACAGGGCACCCTTGCTTGTGGCGCCGACGATTGTAGCGAGTATAGTTGCCATCATTCTTTTTTACATAGCGTTGCGCTGCCTAAAAAAGCTCAGGGGCGGGGCTATTTTCCGAAGGAAAAAGTGGCCGTCGGGTTCGCAGGAGACCATCCACGAAACCCCTGTTCAAAAAGAAGCGCAGAGTAGGGTCAAGCGGCTTTTGTGGACATATCGTGCGGCCAGTGTCATTTTGTTTGCCGCCGCATGGATTGCGTATTGGTTGATTGAATTATCCTACGGGTTCGGTCTTGCTCTCGCGGCGTTCGCGCTGTCATTTTGGATTGCCCTCGCTTTGCGAAGGGCGTTGTTCAATTTTCAGATGCGAAAAATCGATGCCATTTTGGAGGTCAACTGTGATCCAGAGTTGTTTGCCGAGGTCTACCGAATCTTAATAACACGCTGGATTTTTCGCAAATCCCAGGCGTCCATGACCCTCAGCATTGTGAATGGATTATATCTGTCAGGGCGATTTGCAGAGGCCAACAAGATTTTGCAGCCAATGAGTGTCAAAGGACAAGGCTTAATCGTCGTATTATATTATCATTATCTCTGTGCTCTCTGTTCAAAGGCATTTGATCGATGGAACGAGATTGAATCGGCACGTACTGAAGTGGCGGTCATTGCGCAAAACAGCAAGCCCGAATCAAGGACGGACAAAACAGCAGCTACGATTCTCATGATCATCCATTCGGTTTTAGCAGAACATGAGAAAGATTACGCCGCCGCTTTCGAATGGCAAAAAAGATTGGACGCTGTTGCTGAGACACCTCTTCAAAAAGTAGCGAGCGCCTACAGCATGGCTAAGTTATACTATCTAACTGGCGAAACCGCGCAAGCGAAGCGGTGCTGCGAATTTGTGATTGAGCACGGCAACAAGCTGTATCATGTGGCCAAAGCCAAAACACTGCTTGCGCTGTGCAACGAGTAGATGCGCAAGAAATGATACGCCTCTGTTATCTCCCTTACAGCATGAAGAGGATACTTGGGAGACGGCGACGGACGCGCAATGCGTGCCCCTACAAGGACACCGGGACAACGGGGTGTCCGGGCGGCCCCGTGTGGCCTGCCCTACTGTTCACTGAAAAGGAGAATCCCTATGCCCCCCAAAGCCATCATCCTCGCCGCCGGGCGCGGCACCCGCATGGGCGGCGGTGATTTGCCCAAGGTCATGCGCCCCGCCGCCGGACGGCCGCTGCTGGCGTATGTGCTGCGCGCGCTCGATTTCATCCCGCCTCAGGACATTGTCATCGTGGTGGGCTATCAAAAGGAACAGGTCATCGGCCATTTCGGCCCGTCCTATACCTACGCCGAACAGACCGAGCAGCTGGGCACCGGCCATGCCGTCATGTCGGCTGAGGCGGCGCTTTCCGGCTACGACGGCCCGGTGCTCATCGCCTGCGGCGACATGCCGCTGGTGCGTCCCCACACGTACCGCGCGTTGTACAACGCGTACACCGAGCGCGGCGACGACCTGACGCTGCTGGCCGGGCGTTCGACCGACAATCTGCCCTACGGGCGGGTGCTGAGCGACGAGACCGGGGCGTTTTTGGGCATTGTCGAGGACAAGGACTGCACGCCTGAGCAAAAGAACATCAAGGCGCTCAACGCCGGGCTGTACGTGGTTTCGTCGTCGCTGCTGTTCCCGGCGCTGGGGAGGCTCAACCGCAACAACGCGCAGGGTGAGTATTATCTCACCGACGTGCCCGGATTGCTGGTGAAGGGCGGGCGGCGCGTCGGCGTGTATCAGAGCGTCGAATCCGACGAAATCCTGGGCGTCAACACGCCAGACCAGATCACACAGGTCGAGGCGGTGCTGGCGCGGGAAGGGCTGTTGTTTAGGTAACCGCTGATAGATACAGTACGGCGCTTCGGCGGCCTTTTACCCCCTGTCTTCGTTGCAAAAACTTGAAAGGCACAAAGCATTCCTTCGTTTTTGCGCCTCGACAGTGCGCAAAAATTCTCGACGAATCACCATGCCTTATTTCATCAGCGGCTACCCAGACATTTTTATGGAGGAACCTATGTCACAAACCGTACTTTTGCTCAAACTGGGCGAGTTGGTTCTCAAGGGACTCAACCGCAACCGGTTTGAGGACGCTTTAATCCGTCACGCCAAAGAGGTCTGTGCGCGTTTTGGCGCGTTTTCGGTGACCGCGCGTCAGTCCACCGTCACGGTGGAGGCGCTGCCGTCCGCACCCGAAGCCCCTGTGGCCGATGTGGACTGGCTCGCCCTGCGTGACGCGCTGTCGCATG
>JAVBPF010000096.1:0-4164 GCA_031549735.1 Oscillospiraceae bacterium | reverse complement strand
TGGCCTATGTTCGGTTTGCCTCGGTTTATCGGCAGTTCGCGGACATCAAGACCTTCCTGTCCGAAGTCAACAAGCTGTTGATGGAGAAATAGAATAAGAACTGAAAAAACGCCGCCCTGAGATTACAGGGCGGCGTTTTCGACTCCAAAAGCCCGCATGTCATGCGTTTCGAAGGCGAATCCACTGCGCGCAGAAACGTTCATTCCATCATCCCGTTCAAAAACAGAGGCTTGAGTGGCTTAAAAGATATTCTCAAGGGTCGGAGAATGCGCTGTGAGAAGCTGATTCACAGCGGTTATGGCGGCGGCGTTGTGTTCTTTGAAACCCCTTTTCGTCCCACTCAGCGCCGACTCGTAAACAAGCGCGAGCTTGTCGGTGACCGCGTTGACATCTCGGTCTGTGTGAAGGATGTTGGCCGGAAGAGACAGCTCCTCCCAGATCGATAGCGCGTCGATGACCTGATCCGCGGTCTGCTCCATATCCCCGTCGTCGCAAAACCACTCGGCCTCGTCGAGCATATCCAGCAGGGATTCGAGTTGTCCGGTCACATGCGTGTTCATGACGAGCACAACGGCCAGGACACAGCTGAGAAGTCCCAGGGCGAGCAACAGGCGCTTCATCGCTGCTCCACCTCCCGGGGGATGAGGTAGACGCCGTTGGTTTCGTCCACCAGCATCAGAAAGACATCCCGGATTTCGCTGATCCCCTCCGCCTTGAGCGCGTCCTCCACCCACTGACGGCTGACGCCGCGCAGCTGCCGGTTGTGTTCATAGAGCTTGCCGTCGCCCACAAGTACCATCGGCAGCCCGCCCGAGAGCGCGGGTGTCTTTCCGGCCTCTTCGGTGGTGACCGGACGGTGGGCCGGAAACAGCAGTGCGCTGATTTTCCCGTTGGTCTCCAAAATGGCGTATTCGACGGTGGCCGGGTCGGAGATACCGAGCACGCGCAGTTCGCAGAGCAGCTCTTCCAGTGTCATCTGGTTGCGTTTGAGTTGACCCTCAAGGATTTTTCCCTTTTCGATGATGATGCTTGGGCGGCCGCAAAGGACGGTGCGAAACCGGCGGCTCCTCAACACACCACTCGAGAGAAGAAGTTCCATCGACAACAGCGTAATAATAGGGATGACGCCTGACAGAAGCGGGATAGACATGTCCTGCATCGGCACGGCCGCCAGCTCGGACAGCAGCACCGCGACCACAAGCTCCGACGGCTCCAGCTGGCCGATCTGCCGCTTGCCCATCATGCGCATAGCCACAATCAAAATGAGATAGAGAAGGATGGTGCGGATAAAGGCGATAATCATCCAAGGCCCCCTTTGTCAACCGCTGAACAAGCCGTCGCGGCGCCGTGCCGTCGTAGCGTATTTGTTCAGCGTTTCCCAGGCAAACGATGAATGAATTGACGCGGCAGCACAGTGAGAATTTTTGCGCGCTGAAAAGATGTAAAAACGCAGGAATGCTTTGTGCCTTTCAAGTTTTTACAACGAAGTCAGGGCACGAAAAGGCTGCTGTGATGTCGTGGCGTATTTGTTCATCGTTTGCCTTAGTAATCTGAGCCAAAGGGTGGCTGATTATACACAGAAAGACCCGCGCGCTTCGTAAAAAGCGCGCGGGTTTATAGGCAAGAGGATCATTCAACCTCAAGCAGTCAGGAGAATCGTCCCGGGATGTCCGTCTATGAGGTTACCATTCGTTTTTCCAGTTGGGATTCAGTGTGCCGACATAGAGCATATAGTTGGGATAGTAATCGTCTTCATCCACGTTGAGACCGACGCCGTAAACCTTGATATAGTACTTCCCGGCGGCCAGGTACTTGGTGAACGCCGCGCTCTCCAACAGTGAATAACCGGCGTTCAGCGTCGTGATGAGCTGCATGTTGTCGGCGTTGTAGATCTCGGCCTTCATGGTGTCATAGTCATAGTAATTGGCGAACAGGAAGGAGACCGTGGTGCTGCTGTCCACATAGAAGTGGAACCAGTCCACATCGTCGTTTTTCAGGAGGTAGGTGTCGGTCATGCCGCCGTATATGAAGTAGTTAGAGGTTTCGGGCGTATCGTTGGGCTCGACCTCTTCCACCCAGTATTCCCAAGGCGATGTGGTGCCGGTCGGGCTGTCCTCCAGATAGACGATGAACTCGTAGGGGACATCCTCAAGGGATTCGTCGGCATCCTCGGAGGGGCGGATTCGGAGCGCGTACTGCACGCCGGACGACAGGTGCTCGTCCAGGTACAGGTAAGGGATATCCTCCACCCTGCGGGACGTCAGCACGGTCTGGCCGGTGGTGAGATTGATGATGTCAAACTGAATGGAATCGATGGCCTCTTCCGTTGTGCGGAACACCAGATAGACCTCGGAGGCCCTTGCGGCAGTGATCCGGTAGAGGTCTACATCGTCGATGTCCGACAGGGTGCCGTTATATTCGGTGTACGATTCCAATGTCTGTGCGGGGGCGTCGTCGTTGGGCTCCTCCTCCTCAATCGCCTCATCATACCAATAGTCCGACCAATCCCAGTAGGATTCGCGGGCCAAGACGGCGAGCGTCTTTGGCGGGTCAAAGAACCGGCTGATTTCACCCAGCGTGGTGATGGGAATGGCAAAGTTGAGGTTCTGTCCCCAATCGGAACCCATCGAGGAAATGCCGACCACGTCGCCGTATTCGTTGAGGACCGCGCCGCCGCTGGAGCCGTGGGAGATGGGCGCCGAAATCTGAATCAGCTCACGGTCGTCAATCTGCGGGTAGGCCCGGACGGGACTGGAGACCAGACCGTCCGAGATGGTGTTCTCGAAGCCCAGCGGGCTGCCGATGCAGTAGATGCGCTGCCCCGTGCGCAGGGTTTTCGGGTCAGCCAGCTTGAGATAGGGAAAGTTTTTGCCCTCGATTTTGATCAGCGCCACGTCGTTGAAATAATCGTAGCCCAAGATCTGACTGATCGCATAGTGCTTGCCGTCAGCCGTCTTGATTTCGGCCTTTATCAAATCCTCAAGGACATGATAGTTGGTTACGGCCACGCCGTCGGAGGAGATGAAAAAGCCGCTGCCCGAATACAGGTCGTAATCGTCTTCTCCCTCAATGATGAACACGGCTGACGAGCATTTGGCGAAGATCTGTTCACTATCCAGCACCTTTGTCGTATTCGACGGGCAGGGAATGCCATACATCGCCGCGATTTGGGCGACCCGGGCGTCCAGCCTGGCCGCATTTTTCATCTGCTGAGGTGAGATGGCTCCGTTGTCGAAATAAAGGGCATGAAGCAGGGGGTAGACCGAGTCCTTCTGGCAGGCGAGCAAGGTGGCGCGGCTGACGGCGACCAGATTGTCTCGCGTGAGCGTGGCCGGCTTGCCGATGGCGGCTGCCTCGCTTTGGGAGAGGATCCCGAAGCCTGCCATGGCGGACAGGGCGGCGTCCCACTTGAAATCCGCAACGTCGTCGCCGTCCTGGTAGCCGAGCGACCGCAGCATAAAGGTGGCGTATTGATTCGGCGTGACTTGACGGAAGGAACCGTACAGGGTCGCACTGACGCCCTTGGTGATGCCGTTCTCATAGAGATAACCTATGTAGCAGTCGGCCCACGTGGGGACGTCGGTGAACGGGTGGTCGCAGTCCTCTTCCTCAGCGACCGTTTCCATCCCCAACAGCCGAACCACCATGACAGCGGCTTCGGCGCGTGTGGCCGACCGTTCGAGCTGGTAACCGGTGGGCGTACCCAGAAACAGCCCCAGGGCTTTCAGCGTGTCTGCCTGACCGGTGTTGCTGGGGGCGGCCGAGGCGGTGAACGGGAGCGAGAACACCGAGACAAAGAGCGTTAGAACGAGCGCCAGTGCCAATAGCTTTTTCCGAATCTTCATAATCTGCCTCTCCTCAAAAAACGTCGAATACGCGCGGGATAAAAGACAGTATGATTATACCAGATCATTTGAGGAATAACCGTTTTTTAACCAAATTGTAACCATTTGTGATGATTCGTAATCATTCAAATATGACGGGCAGGATAGCCTGTTTCGGAGAGAGCCAACGCCATGAGCTTGACGCGCCGGACACGAAACGGCCGCCTTCTCCCTTGGGACAGAAGCCCAGATCCTCGAGAAACAGGATCGTGTTGATGGTGAAGGCGTCGTAAAGCTGCACCATGTCCATGTCGGCCGGACCATAGCCGGCGGCGGCATA
>JAVBPF010000100.1:0-13338 GCA_031549735.1 Oscillospiraceae bacterium | reverse complement strand
GCGCTCGTATGTTTTATACTGGTTTTGCTTTTCTGTATTCTTCATAAACTTACTTTAAAGCAAACAGCGAGGTTGGTAAACCCTTTTGGGGACCCAACCTCGCTGTTTTTTTCAGGTGCGCTTATTCTGCAACGCACCCTTCACGTGCGTTATCTTTGATACAAATGCCACAGCAGCAGTTCCTCCACATGCCCGACCTGAATGAAGCCGCACTTGCTTAGTACACGATGGGAGGCAAGATTGTCCGGCAACGTGGTAGCGAAAACGTACTTCAGAAACAGCGGAGGAGATTCAAACGCATAGCGGCAGAGCGCGTCAACCGCCTCACTCATGTATCCGCGGTTGCGAAAGGCCGCGCGAGTGGAGTAGCCGATCTCCATGCCTCCGTCGTTGTCGGGAGGGCCCTTGAAACCCACTTCGCCCACAAGCTTCCCGGTGCTCAGTTCCACCAGCGGCCAGGCGGTGCAGAAGACCATATCGAACGGATAGCGCGCGCACAGTACGCACTTATACTTGTACACAGCGCGGCGAACTTTCCGTTCGTCATGTGTCATCGGGTCGGTGTCCAGGCCGAGCAGCGGCGCCATTTCGCCGGAGTGCGCGGCGCGCCGCAGGATGTCCGGTGTGACAGGGAAGAGCCGTAGATGCGCCGTGGTCAGTTCGGGTGTCATCAGACCGTCTCCTCCAGCTCGGCGTCCATATTGCGCAGCGTCTTGTTCTTGCGGTGGAAGGCGTCGTAGATGATCGGCACGACGAAAAGCGTCATGAAGGTGCCGTAGGTGAGTCCGCCGATCGAGACGATGGCCAGCGGCTGCACCATTTCGGTGCCCATGCCGACACCGACCGACATGGTGGACATGGCTACAATGGTGGTCAGCGCTGTCATCAGAATGGGACGCAGGCGTACCTGGCCAGCCTTGACAATGGCGTCCCGCTTGTCCATGCCCTCACGCCGCAGGACATTGATATAGTCTATAAAGACAATGCCGTTGTTGACGATGACCCCGGCCAGCAGCACAAAACCGACCATGGCGACGATGCTGACCGGCTTGCCGGCGATGAGCAGCGCGAGAAAACCGCCTGTGAAGCCGAGCGGCAGAGTGAACATGACAATGAACGGGGAGAGCAGAGACTCAAACTGTGCCACCATCACCAGGTAGATGAGCACGATGGCCAGCGCCAGCATCAGGAAGAGGTCGTCAAAGGTAGAGGCGATCATCTCGTTCTGACCGGAAAGCGCGACCGTATGACCATCCGGAATGGCCATGGCGTCGAGCTCGGCCTGAACCTCGTCGCCTACCAGACCGACATTCTGCCCCTCGGACAGTTGGCCGGTGACGGTGATGTACCGCTTGTGGCCCTCGCGATGAATGGTGCCCAATCCTGCGCCTTCGCGAATGTCGGCCAGCTCGGACAGCGTAACTTCGCCGCCGTCGGGCGTGGCAAACGTCATGCGCTCCAGATCTGTACGGGTGACGCCTGTCGGTTCGTCCTTTTGAAGATAGAGAGCGTAATCCGTGTTTTCAAACGTCAACGTCGCCGTGCTGGAAAGCGTCTTCAGACGGTCGGCAACATCCATGTAAATGGTGGCCACCGTGAGTCCGTTGGCGATGGCCTTGTCCTTGTCGACTACAACGCGCAGCTCGGGCGCGGCCTCACCCAGCCCGTCGTCCACGTCGGCAAGGCCGAGGCGCGTCATCATGGCCGAGACGTCGCCGGCCAGCGTACGCATGGTGTCGAGATCGTCGCCGGTAATTTGAACAGAGACGCCCTCTCCGCTGAGCATCGACATGTTCATGTTGGAGGAACTCACTGTCACCTCGCCGCCGACATCGGTGGTTTTTTCACGGATCAGGTCGGTGATTTGGGCGTTGGACAGTTCTCTGTCCTCTTTGAGCAGCACATAATAGCTGACCTGCTCAGCACTGCCGCCGCCGCCCAGACCAACCATGGCGCCCATGGCGTTGCCCATGGTGGCGCCAATCATATCCACGCCATCGATTTCCGCGATGCGCTCAATGAGTTTGTCGCTGGCCTCGGCCGTGTCCTCAAGCTGACTGCCGCTGGGCATGGAGAGCGTGACGTTGATCTGATCGGAATTCATCGCCGGAATTAACTCGGTACCGTTGCGGAAGGAGAGGTAGACGCTGCCGACCAGCAGAATAAGGGCAAGCAGGAGCGCCCAGACCTTGTGGTTGAGCACAAAGCGCAGAGCGCGCCCGTACAGGTCGGTGTATTTTTTCTGGACTTTGTGTTCCTTCTCCTTCATGTTACGGAAGATGCCGGAGGAGAGTGTGGGCACCAGCGTAAGCGCGATCAACAGACTGGCCAGCAGGGAGAAAGCGATGGTCAGCGCCATATCGGAGAAGAGCTGCTTGGCCAGACCGGTGATGAACAAAATGGGAAGAAATACCATGACGGTGGTCAGCGTTGAGGCCATAATGGCGCCCGACACCTGCCTGGCGCCGGCGATGGCCGCCTTCATGGCGGACATACCGTCGTTGCGCATTCGGTAGATGCTCTCGATCACCACAATCGAGTTGTCGACAAGCATTCCGACGCCGAGCGCCAACCCCGACAGGGAGATGATGTTGAGTGTAACGCCGGAAAAATACATCAGCACGACCGCCACCATCAGGCTGATGGGGATGGAGAAAGCGATGACGATGGTGGGGCGGATGTCGCGCAGGAACAAAAGCAGAATGAGAATGGCCAGCAGACCGCCGTACAGCAGATTGTTGACAACCGAACCGACGACAATATCGACGTATTCGCCCTGATCCATCAGCGGTGTGAGATGCAGACCGTCATACTTCTCGGACAGGCTCTCCATCTTGGCGGTCAGGTTGTGCGCCACCTCGGAGGTGGCATAGGCGGGCTGCTTTTGAAGGGTGATGATGACGGCGTCGCGGGCCGAACCCTCGCTCCACACACGGGCGTAATGCTCTCCCGCGTTATCGGTAACAATCACTTCGGCCACGTCGGAAAGATGAATCTTCCCAACGCCCTCAACCGGGATATCGGCGACGGTCAGCGTGCGCATCTCATTGATGTCGGCTAGCTTATCACCCACGCGCACCATGTATTCCACGCCGTCCTCGGATACTGTCCCGGCCGGCATCTGAAAGTTCTGCCCCTGCAAAAGACCCGAGACCATATCGACAGTGATGTCGAAGGAGGGAGCCGCGCCGTCCCCATTTTCCTCGCCGCCATTCAACTCGGACATCTGCTCGGCGGCCAGCGCCATGAGATCGACCGGTTGGCCGGTGGCTGCATATGTAAGTCCGCCGGTTTGGGGATCGGGTACCGCGGCGCCCGAGGAAATCAATTGCTCGGAGATCCCGGAGATGATGCCCTCCAGAGCGGCCTGCGTCTGTGCCTCGATGGCCTCGGCGATTTTTTGATTGACTTCATCGATTTTCTCCTGGCGTACAATGACCTGTATCTGGTTTTCGACCAATCCGGAGGCGCTGGCCGAGGCGACACCCTCCACACTTTCCAGTGCCGCGAGGATTTCGGAATCGACCAACTGCGAAAGCTCGGTCAGCTCCAGGCCGTCCTTCGAGGCCGAAAGCGCCATGATGGGCAGCATGGAGGGGTTGATTTTCAGAATGATGGGGGAGGAGACCCCGTCGGGGAAATATGACTTTATCCGGTCGAGACTCTCGCGCATTTCAATCGTGGCCGCGTCCATATTGGTGTCTTCATAGAACTCCAGCACGACCATCGAGACATTGTCGCTCGACTGAGAACTAACCGTCTTGATGCCCGCGATGGAGGACATGGCTTGCTCGACACTGCGACTGACGGTCAGCTCGACCTCCTCCGGACCGGCGCCCGGATCGGTAGTGATGATCAGAGCGTAGGGCAGGTTCATGCTGGGCATCAGGTCGGTGGTCATATTGGTGAAGGAGACAACGCCGAGGATGATGACCACGATGACGGCGACGATAACGGTAAACGGTTTGCGGACACTGAAACGAGGCAGCAAGAGAAACACTCCTTTGTCGGGGCGTTTCGATCACACTCGTTTGCCCCATATTATATAGATACCCGAGATACCCGGACTCGTATCACGTCCTCTGCGACGTATCCTCACCCCGGTTACGCAAAAAGTCGAGATAATTTTCCAGTATAAGAGAAGCGGCCACCGCGTCGATCATTTGGCGGCGCTTGGCACCCCTGCGGTTTTTCTGGGTGAGAATCCTGTGGGCGTCGACGGTGGTCTGGCGCTCATCCCATAACGCGACCGGCAGGTCGAGGGCGGTTTTGAGCGCCTCCGACAGCGCGCGGCTTTTTTCGGCGCGGGGGCCCAGGGTGCCGTTCATGTTTTTGGGATGGCCGAGCACAACGTGTGTCACGCCGCGCGCGCGGACAAGCTCCGTCAACCGGGCGATCAATGCGGGCACGGAGGTCTCATCAATGACGAAGGCGTCGCCGGTCAATGTGCCCGAGGCGCCCGAAAATGCCACGCCCGTATGAGCGTCTCCATAATCAATGGCCATGACAAGCATAGTTTCCCCCTTTTCTGGCTTCTCCCAAAACAAGGAGAAAGCCGAAAGAAGTATACTCCTTTTCCCTTGGGAAAGCAAACCTGGCGATCTGCGGAATTGTAACTTTTCTGTGAACAAACGGCACAACCCCCAATATTTGAATGCGCTGAATGAACCGAGGGCAAAAAACAGAGACGGCCGCTTATGGCAAACGAAAAACACGCGCTTGGGGGGAAGTCCTCTCTGAATGCCCGGATTGAGCGTCGCTTTTGCCTCGAATACGGAGTCGAAATGTACGTTTTCGAGGGGCGACGTCGGTTGACAGTGCGTGGTATAATGAAATGAAATCTTATGGGGATTTTTCGAGAGATCAGCCGGATAACGCACGCTTTCCGCGGGGTGTTCCGGCGTCCGTTGGTCGACATAAGCGCGGCCGGCTCCGCGCTTCGAGAGCCTTACTCCGACAAGCGCCGCAATTGTTTGCATGGCGCTTGCCGCGGTTGGGAATAGGGAAAGCAGGTGGACGTTTGAAACGCGAGACCAAGAAGGCGCTTCGCTATGGCGGCTGGGCCTTTTCACATGTCATCTTTACCATTCTGAAAGTCATCGGAACCGTATTGCTCGTCTTCCTCACCACCGGCGCGATTTTGGCCGGGCTGACCACTATATATGTCACGCAGGATATGGAAGTTGACCTCGACGTCAGCCTCAGTGAGATCAGCCTGGATCAGGCGAGTTTTGTCTACTACACGGATAAAACGACCGGAGAAGAAATCGAACTCGATACGTTCTACGATAAGGAAAACCGCGTTTGGGCCTCCTACAAGGAGCTGCCCAAAACGCTTATCAATGCGCTGATCGCCATTGAGGATAAGCGGTTTTATACGCATCAGGGCGTCGACTGGAAGCGTACGCTCGGCGCCTTTGGTCAAATGTTCGGCGGCGGGAGCCGCACTTATGGCGGCTCGACCATCACCCAGCAGCTGATTAAGAACGTCACGGGTGAAAAGGAAGTCACCATCAAGCGGAAGATCAATGAGATTATGCGCGCGCTGGAGTTCGAGAAAAAGTACAGCAAGGAACAGATCCTGGAGTGGTACCTCAACACCTGCTACTTCGGGCAGGGGTGTTATGGCGTGAAAACCGCCGCGCAGACGTATTTTGGGAAGGAACTCAGCCAGCTTACCCTGGCCGAGGCCGCCAGCATCATCGGCATCACCAATTCCCCCACCAAATACAACCCGTTCATCAATCCGGATCACAATAAGGAGCGTCAGGAGACCATTCTGAAAGAGATGTACGAACAAGAGATGATCTCTGAATCCGTTTGGAAACAGGCAAAAGCGGAAACGCTTCGCTTTACCAAAGAAAACAGGCCCTCCGAAAAAAGTGATCGCACGTTCTTTGTGGACCAGGTGTTTGACGACGTGGTCAAAGCGTTGATGGAGGAAAAAGGGGTTACAAAGCAGGTGGCGCAAACGCTGGTGTTCAGCGGCGGCCTCAAAATCTATACCACGATTGACCCCGAAATCCAGGCCATCATCGACGACGTGTTCATTGACAATGAGAATTTCCCGACCGTAAAGGATACCGGGAAGCCGCAGGCAGCCATGATTCTGATGGATCCCTATACCGGTTATGTGCTGGGCATGGCGGGCGGACGCGGTGAGAAGACCGGCAACCGGGTGCTCAACCGGGCGACCGGGGCGTATCGCCAGCCCGGATCTTCCATCAAGCCCATCGCCGTATACGCGCCGGCGCTGGAGAACAATTTGATCACGCCCTACACGGTGCTGGATGACGCGCCGCTGCGCATGTCGGGCGACACGGCCTGGCCTCGCAACTCCAACCGTCGCTACAAAGGCATGACCACCATCATCAGCGGTGTGACCAGTTCGACCAACACCATCGCCGCGCGCACCATGGACTTGCTTACCCCGCAAGCGTCCTATGAGTTCATGACGCAGAAGCTCAATGTTACGTCGCTCAATGAAAAAGACATCGACTACGCGCCGCTGTCGCTGGGCGGTCTCAACAAGGGCATGTCGGTGTTGGAAGTCACGGCGGCCTACTGCATGTTCGACAATAACGGCGTCTATACCAAACCGCGCACCTTCATCCGCGTGGAGGACGCCAACGGCAATGTGGTTCTGGACAATGTGGCGCAGACCACACAGGCAATTCGAGAGAAAAACGCCTGGTATATGACAAAAATGCTGCAGAGCGTTGTGTCGTCGGGCACCGGCTCGCGCGCGCAGCTCAGCAACATGCCGGCCGCCGGCAAAACCGGTACCACAACCACCGACAAGGATCGCTGGTTCGTCGGTTATACACCGTATTATTGCGCCGGCGTGTGGTTCGGCTACGACAACCCCAAGCCCATAAAGCTGGACTCAAGCACCAACCCCGCGCTGTCTCTTTGGAAACAGGTGATGGAGAGGGTACACGAGGAGTTGGAACCGCGCGATTTCTTTTCGATTGACGACGTGGTGTCGCGCTCCTACTGTCTGGACAGCGGGCTGTCGCCCACCGACGCGTGTTCTCTGGATCCGCGCGGCAGCCGCGTGGCGACCGGATACTTCTATGTTGACGACGTGCCGCGCGGCAGTTGTCAGGCGCATCAGACCCTGAGCTGCTGCGGGCAGTCGGGAGAGCTGGCAACGCCGTTCTGTCCGGCCGAAACCCTGAAGCAGACCGCTCTGCTGGATCTGAAAAGAAATTTGCCCACTGGCGGCATTACCATTGAGGACGATTACTATACCATCCGTTATCAATTTGCCGACGGACAGAGCGTCCTGATCGATTCGGGCGGCAACGCGCCGACCGCGCTCACCAATCCGGACGGTACATCGCCCAACCGCTACTGTCATTTGCATCCCACGGCGGCCAGCGCCCTGCCCTCCCCCGATCCTTCGGCGTCGCCCACCCCGCCGCCTGTAACACCCAGTGACAATCCGACGGTGAGCGAGCCGCCGGTGGTCAGTTTACCTCCCGATGACGATGATCCCGCCATCCCGGCATAGCGTTTGCGGGCAGACCTGTACAAAGTGTTAAAACAAAACGGTGGTGTGCGGATGGAAGCGGACAATCGTATCTATGGACGGCGCGCGGTGATGGAAGCGATGCGCTCTGGTCAGACGCCGGACAAGCTGTATATACTCAGAGACGGGCAAGGGTTGGGAGCACTGACCGACGTGGCGCGGCAGAAGGGCGGCGTGGTGGTTTTTTGCGACCGGGTCAGGCTCGATCAATTGGCACCCGATGTCAACCATCAGGGCGTTGTAGCTGTGATGGCGGCCTGGAAGTATGCCGAATCGCTGGATCAGTTGCTGGAGGAGGCTCGGGCCAAGGGTGAGGATCCCTTCCTCGTGGTTTGTGACTCGATTGAGGATCCGGGCAACTTCGGAGCTATTCTGCGTACCTGTGACGCCGTCGGCGCCACAGGCGTGATCATTCCCAAACGGCGAAGCGTCGGATTGACGCCGCTGGTGGCCAAGACATCGGCCGGTGCGTTAGCCTATGTGCCGGTTCTGCGTGTGCCGGGAATCCCGGCCGTTCTGCATGAGCTGAAAAAGAAAAACATTTGGTTGTACGGCGCCGCTGCCGAAGCGGAATCCTCCGTATTCGACACCGACTTCTCGGGAGGCGTGGCGCTTGTCATGGGTTCGGAAGATCGGGGATTGTCCCGGTTGTCGGCTGAGCTCTGCGATTTTTTGGTATCTATACCCATGCGCGGGCAGATCGCGTCACTGAACGTATCGGCGGCGGCGGCCGTGATGATGTATCAGGTTGTGCGGAGCCGGCAAGGGAAACGGTGACAAAATGGGCTGGGAGAATGGGCGCGGGCTGTTGGAGGCACACGTTTGGGGAGTGATGACGGGTGAAGGATAAGCAGGGCAAGAAAGAGCAGCGCGATACGCTTGAAGATCAGACGAGTCGGCGTAAAAGGCGTGAGTGGGACGATACCGAGGACTTCTTTAAGAAGTATTCCGGTTTGAAACCATTTGTTGAGAGTGAAGATCATTCTCCCATCGAGGCAATTTTTCCCGACAAGGAGCAGTCGTCCGAATCGCCTTCTCCGGTGGAAGGGGCGCTCAAGCCTCTGTTCGATTCCATGAAGCGGACGGTCGACTTGACTCAGAAACCGACCACAGAAATAGGATCGGCGACCTTTTCCGAAACCACCGTTGCGGAGAACGTTGAGTCATCCGGCATCACTGCGGTCGCGCCGCCGCGCTCCACATCATCGGAGAAGCGATCCGCAGACTATGAAAGCGCGGCATTGAGAAGGTTCTCTCACAATCAGGAGATTCAGGACACGTTCTTGGAAGACGATACTGTGGAAATTTCACCGGCGGCCTCGATGGCGGGGGCTTCCGAAGTTCCATATTTGCCGGCCGCGGGAGAGATGGGCAGGCACAAGCGCATGGATCCGGTCGCGGGAACCGATGTCGTAGTGGTATCGGAGTCTGAACTGGAGGATAGCCTCACCCGTTTTTTTAGCGTGAAGGATGCCGACCGACAAAACATTTCCGTTGCGTCGGTTCGCGGGGAACCCAAATGGCGCGGAGGCGCTGGCGGTGCACTAAAGGCGGTCGGGGAGGAGCGCCCGCTGAGCATCACCATGATGCCCTCAATCGGCGCCGAGACGGGCCCGTCATTTCGTGCCGTGGAGGTGGACGTCCCCGGAGACGGAGGGGGGCTGACCTCCACGCTTCCCGACCTTTCGGAGCTTTTGAACCCTGAAGTGCTGGAAAAGCATCTGGATCATCATCTCGAAAAGTCTGTAGCCTCTGAACGGCCGATACCGAACGAATATGTGTCTGAAGAGCGGACGATTGAGCTGATGGATGACAGTGACGTGCGCATCTATTCGCCGCTCCAGGAAAAAGATCCTGATGTGGCGGACGAAGGGGAATCTGGTGAAGTGCGGTTGGCGGGATCTGAAAAAGCGGAGGTACTCCCAATTGCCAGTGGGGGCAAGTCTGCCGTCGTTCGTCCGGAAAGACCGGAGAAGCGGCCTAAGCCCGTTCAACAGCCCGAAGTCGGCGGACCTGCCGCAGACGATGTGGTCGGAGAGTCGCCGAAGTCGCCGATGTTTTCCGATACCATGTATTTTCATTCCGATTTTGTGCCTCCGGAGGGCTTTGAGGAGTTTTTTTCACCGTCCGACGATTTTGTACGAGATGTGGATGATTTCGCAGATGAGCCGTCGGCGCAGCAGCTTGAGGATGGAAAAGGCGAATCTGTGGTTCGTCGCGCGCGGCGGCGGGCGCGTTTGCGTGAGACCGGTAACGTGGCCATGCCGGTGCAGGAGGCCGTTAGGCGCTTGCGCCCGTATTTGCGTTCGCTGTTCTGGCGAACGATTGGTACGCTTGTACTCAGCGCTCCGCTGCTCTATCTGAGCATCTCGCAGATGCTGAACTGGCCGTTGCCGTCTTTTTTGGACTATATGGCCAATCCTGTGCTCTGCTTTTCGGTGATGCTGTTGCTGCAAATGCTGATGATGGTTTGCTCGCTTGACATCGTTATGCGCGGATTGCAAGATCTGGCGCACTTCCGGCCGGGTCTGGAATCGGCTGGGGTCATCGCTTGTCTGGCCAACATGGCCTACATCATCTCGCTTCTGATACAGCCCGATTCAATGGTACACCCGCCTTACGGTGTCATGTCGGCGCTGATGCTGCTGTTTATGATGATCGGTTCATTGATCCGGCACATCTCCTACCAACGAACGTACACGGCGGCCGCTCAGGTGCACACACCCGTCGTCTATGTGCGGGAAGAGGCGCTCTGGGACGGGCAAGCCGCTTTCTTTAAGACGCGAGGCAATCTGGGGCGTTTTGTGGAAGCCACTGAGGCACCCGACGGAGTGCGTAAATTTGACGCGTTTCTGGTGCCGTTGTCGCTGGTGGTCGCCGTTTTGTTCGCACTGATCGCGTCGGTGGGACAAGAGCGGCCCGACCGCTTCTGGTGGGCGTTCTCGGCCATGACCACACTGGCCATGCCGCTGTGCGCGACGTTGAGTTTTACGCTCCCGTTTTCTCGAGCCACCCAGCGTTTGTCGCGGGAGGGTGTGGCCATGGCGGGGTGGACGGGTGCGGTTAGCTTTGCCGCAGCTGATGTGGCCGTTCTGAATGATGAGGATATCTTCCCTCCGGGCACGGCCACATTGGGCGGCCTGAAGGTGTTTGGAAACCACAGCTTCAACCGTGTCATCCACATCACGGCCAGCATGATGAATGCCTCCGGTTCGGGTTTGAAAACGGTGTTCATGGAGTTGTTAACCGATCAAACCGAGCCACTGTGTCAGATCGAGAATTTTCAGCATTACGAAGGCGGTGGCATGGGCGCCGATATTGGCGATGACCGTGTGCTGATCGGAACACCCACTTTCATGTTGCGTATGGGCATCCGTCTACCGCAGGGACTACGCGTCAGCAACGCGATTTTTGTGGTCATCAACCTCGAATTGGTCGGTGTGTTTGCCGTCAGCTATCAACCGGACGAGCGAGTCAGGCGCGGCCTGGCGGCGATGATCCGAAACGACGTATTGCCCGTATTCGCCGTTCGCAATGTGAGCATTACCTCGACCATGTTGAAAAAAAAGTTTCAATTGGATGCCGATCTGGCCGAATTGCCGCCCATTGAAGAACGGCTTGCGCTTTCGGAGCCCCAGCGGAGGATTCGGGGTAAGTGTATTGCCGCTTCGCGCGGCAGTGGCTTTATGCCCTTTGTGTTGAGCATTCTTACGGGCCGCAAGGTGGTGCGAACCACCCGGTTTAACCTGCTGTTCCAAGGGTTATGCAGCGCCATCGGCCTGCTGTTCATGTGTTATCTCGTTATGCAGGGGGATCCGGCCACAGCATCACCGGTCAATATCATGGGGTATCAACTGGCTTGGGTTCTGCCGACCGCGATCACCTCTTTTTTGTTCAGCCGGCATTGACGGTGTCTGCGCCGGTTCCGTCGCGATTCTCGTTTGTGATGATGAGCAACGTTTTCAGGAAGGGGTGGCTCCTTTTGGCCTTACAGCGAGCTAGATCCGCGCATGCGCGGCCGGAGCATCGTTGGGAAACCGATACCGATGTCCAATTGTTTGACTTTTTGCGCACGCGCCTGCCCCATTTGTCCCGCAACGCCGTAAAGCATTTGCTGGCGCGCGGACAGGTCAGTGTGGAGGGAAAGCCTACCACGCGCTTTGATTGTCTTTGCCCAGCGGGTACCTCCGTGCGCATCGGAGCGCCGTTGCCGAAACGCAATGATGTTGCGCTGCCGATCCTTTTTGAGGATGCCGATTTGCTGGTTGTGAACAAACCGGCCGGGCTGTTGTCGATGGCGTCGGACGCCGAAAAGACACGCACCGCCTACCATTGGCTCAGAGATGAGCTCGCCGCGCGCGACCCAGACGCCCGCCTCTTTATCGTACATCGCTTGGACCGCGATACGTCTGGCCTGCTGCTGTTTGCCAAAAACGCCCAGATGAAACGTCTGCTGCAGGACAACTGGTCGCAGCTCGTTAAAATCAGGGGTTATGCGGCGGTAGTTGAGGGCAAACTGAATCCGCCGGACGGCCAGGTGAAATCCTGGCTCAAGGAGACCAAAACGCATCTGGTGTACTCCAGCCGGAGATCGGGCGACGGAACCGAGGCCATCACCGACTATCAGACCGTGCGGTTCGGCAGCGGATACACGCTGGTCGACATACGGCTGCAAACCGGGCGCAAGAATCAGATTCGCGTGCACATGCACGACCTTGGCCATAGCGTGGTGGGGGACAAGCAGTACGGAGCGAAGGGCAACCCCTTGGGACGTCTCGGACTGCACGCGCAAGTGTTGTCTTTTGTGCATCCCAGCACCGGAGAAACCCTGCGGTTCGAAGCTTCGCCGCCGGGCAGCTTTGCCCGCCTGCTGGAGGGAACCAGCCGGACGGCAACCGCACACAACCCCAAATAAACCAGTGGAGGCATCAAGCCCATGACACTTCTTCAAGCCATTGAAACGCGCGTGTCGCGCCGGAAATACATTCCGCTTCCGTTGACCACCGAGTTTACCGAAGTGCTCGATACCCGCATTGAGCGATACAACCGGGCTGCCGGATTGCACATGCAACTTATCGTGGACAACGATTCCGCTTTCCGAAGCGCGCGCAAAAGCTACGGCTTGTTTTCCGGTGTGTGCAACTATATCGCGCTGGTAGCACCCGGAGCGCTCAAGCACGCCAAAGAAAAGCTGGGGTATTACGGCGAATTGCTTGTATTGCACGCGACGTCTCTCGGACTGGGCACCTGTTGGGTCGGCGGCACGTTCGACCGCGACAACTGCCGATATAAGACCGAGGAGGGCGAGGCGCTGCTCTGTGTCATCGCGCTGGGGCCGGTTTTGGCCGAGCGTTCTCTGAAGGAAAAGGTCATCAAGAAGGCCATGGCACATAAAAGCATCCCGCTGGAATCACTCTATGCTGCCGACCAGACGCCGCCCGATTGGTTCATGGACGGGGTACGCGCGGCTGCCCGCGCACCGTCGGCCGTCAACCGCCGCCCAGTTCGCTTTGCCTGGATAGACGAGACAGCCTCCGCCTTTGTCGAAACCTATGCCGATTCGAATCCGATCGACTTGGGCATTGCCAAGGCGCATTTTGCCGTGGGCGCGGGACGGGGACATTGGGGCTGGGGCAACAGTGCCTCCTTCATAAGGGACGATAACGACGCTTCGCCGGAATAGTCCGGATAGCGATTTTGCGTATAAAGAAGAGGGATGTCCGGCCTGAAGTGAACCCCAAAAGTTAGACAAATATTTCATTAGGCGACCTGAAGGGCTTGTTGTCTGTGCAATGCAGGCGGCA
>JAVBPF010000088.1:0-22278 GCA_031549735.1 Oscillospiraceae bacterium | reverse complement strand
AATACAACACGATCCGTCCACACAGTGCTCTGGGCTACCGACCGCCCGCGCCGGAAGCGATCCTCTGCGCAGGTTAATGACTCATGTACTGCTCGGTTTCCTCTACTTCGCGGTGGCATGCATATCGGGGGCACGACAGTTACCTCTGCCCGAATAGTTTAAGCATTCTGTTCACCGTTACGATTTCACTCTCCATAAATTGTTCAAACTCTACGAGAGTTCAGACCCCTACACCAAAAAGCCAGATATATCTTTTTCATAATCCTTAGACATCAATGACCTACGCATTCGTTGTTTTTCAATAGATGCGTAGGTTTTTCTTTTTGCGATTACTACTATTTATCCCTGCTTGACCTCAGTAAAATTCGATGCAAGTATCCCGTCGAGAGGCGTTTCTCAAATAGACCATAGCACAAAACTTTGGACACACCCCACCGCACAACCCCAATATGCCAGACCAATTCGGCTCCCTTTTTTCGGTTTTACGATACTATGTGTCTTGCATATATATTTGTAGAAGCCGTACCCTTCAACAGAGGCTTCTTCACCGTAGACGTCAAGTACTTCTACCGCGTCGTTGCCGACGCCTTCACCGGCGTAGGCAAGCCCTGCGAGGTCAGCGGACTCTGCACCTTCGACAAGCGTGTCATCCTCTTCGGCAGCGAAGGCAACGCAAAAATTTTCAGCTCCAAAACATCCTTGGGCGCCGCCGACGATCAGGTCATGCGCTCGGCCAACCTGCCCACCACCGTGGTGGAAGTGGTCGACCCGATCTGCCTGAACGTCAAGCTGGTCGAAACCTGCAATTGCCACCATCGCCGTAGCGACATCGATCTGTGTGAAGTGCCCGATTGCATCACCAACTGCTTTGACGACGAACTGGTGCTCGACGGCGACGAAAAGCGCATCTACTGCACGTTGGGTCAGTTCTCCATCATCCGCCTCGAGCGGGACACACAACTCATTGTTCCCAGTTGCGACTTCTGCATCCCTGAAAAAGAGTGTGTCGGCTCAACCGAGGATTCTCCCTGCGATCTCTTCCGCCGCATCCGCTTTCCCGTGGACGAGTTCTTCCCGCCCAATGTTGAAGTCGGCGACGACTACAGAGAGATCAAGAACCACTGCTGCAAGTAAAATTAGAATTTTGCGAGGCGAGGGAGGGACGATCCTCCCTCGTTTTGGCGTCCTGAATACACACGGTTAATCCCTTGCCGTGCAACACTCCCTAAACCTGCACACGTTTCCCCTTCACTGAGTATAATGTAACAGTGGCCTCTCGCCATACACCCCCCCATCCACATGCGAGGGGCCAACTACACGATAGAGGTACCCTAATGTCAAACAATTATTATAATCCTTGGGGCGAATTCTGCCCCTGCAATATGCCTAGTTGTTGCCCGCCTCAACCCTGCCAGCCCCCCCGCGACAAGTGTGGTTGTGTGCCAAGACCCTGCGAAGGCGACAGCTGTTCTTTTGTGAGAATCAACGCCGAGGGCAACTTTGAGCTTGCCCGCCTGAAAATCGATAACGGTCCACTCACAACCGCTGATTACAACTTCGTCGCGGCCAACATCAATCCGCGCGACATCGACCCAGTCGGGATGCAGGCTTCCAGTGGCATGCTCTACTTGTCTAGGATAGAGCTGAGCTGTCCCGTGACCGTTAATCGGATGATCGTCGGCGTTTCCAATGCCGGAATCAATCTGACAGCCGGCGGAAGCCTGCTTGGCATTTATGACGCCAATGGCAACCTGCTTGTGCAGTCCGCCGATCAGAGCATTGCCTGGGAAACGGCGGGCGTCTATACCGTCCCTGTGGCGCAAACACAGCTGCAGGCTGGGCGTTACTATCTGGCGCTGCTTTCAAACGGCGCCACAGCTCCTGAGTTTGCTGCCAGTCAGGCGGGATCGCTGGCTCTGAACATCACGCTTTCTCCGCCGAATTTGGCGTATGGCCAAATCCCCAATCAATCGGTTTTGCCGACTACTGTTGATCCGAATACCTTTACCATCCCGCCCATTGGACAGAAAATGCCCTGGATTGCTTTGAGCTACGCGGTGTAACTGGTATTAAAGATAGATTATCTGTCAAACGGAAGCAAAACTTCCGTATATGTCAAGAGGCAGCCGGTCGGGGTCATTCCCCGATCGGCTGCCTTCACGCTTTGTAGTCATACACGACTCCAAGTCGCTGACCTGCCTGCTGTGCACGGGAGGGCTTACGGCCAGTGAGATGGATCGAGCCAAAAGTTGTTGGGAACTTGGATGAAAAAGCGGCCAGACTCTCTTGAGTCTGGCCGCGAAAATCATCAGAAAGGACGTCTGCAGCCGCAACGGGGGCGTCTGCGTCCGCATGAAAAGATCCTGCAAAGGCAACACATATGTGATCGACACCTCCTTTCCGGGAGGAGTGCGCCCAATTCAGTGTATGCCCGCGCGGTCAAAGACGTGTCACCGAAGCAGTTCGGTCGGCCGGTCAATGACATCCACGGCGCCCGCTTCAAAAAGTTCCTCGCTTGTGCGGAAGCCCCAGGTCACACCCAAAAACGGCACCGCGCCGCGCTGCGCCGTCTCCGCGTCCACCTCACTGTCGCCGACATACAGGCAATCGCACGGCAACAGGCCACAGCTGTCAATCATGAACAGCAACGACGAGGGATCGGGCTTTTGCGGAAAGCGGTCGCTCTGGCCAATGATATGGGCAAAAGGCAGGGGAGGGAGAAGCGCGCGTACGATACTTTCGGTGAAAGCAATCGGCTTGTTGGACAGGACACACAACGTGCTGCCGCGCTCCGACAAGGCCGCCAAGACCTCAGGAATCCCCGGATAGGGGCGGCTGCGGTCGCAGCAATGCGTCCTGTAGTGCGCACTGAAAACCTCATGAACCTTCTCAACGTTCTCGTCACACCGCTCCGTCTCGGGGATCACATCCCAGACCAGCTTGCGCACACCGCGCCCGATAAAGCGCTTATACTCCTCAGGCGCGTACTGGGGATAACCGAAATGTGCCAGCGCGACATTGCAGCTCACTGCCAAATCGTCGACCGTATCAATCAGTGTCCCGTCAAGGTCAAATACCAATAAAGGTTTCATAACAAACCATCCAAAGCCTTACAGTCGCGCCACGCCGGTATCCCGCGCCGCCTGCGCCACATACTGGGCCACACGCGCGCCCACCTTGGGATCGAAGGGGTTGGGCAGCAGATAGTCGGCATTGAGCTCCTGATCGCTTACCAGAGAGGCAATGGCGCTGGCCGCCGCGATTTTCATCTCATCGTTGATGTCACTGGCGCGGACGTCCAACGCACCCCGGAAGATGCCGGGGAAGGCCAGGACATTGTTGATCTGGTTGGGAAAATCCGAGCGACCCGTGCCCACAACAATGGCTCCGGCGCGCTTGGCCTCGTCCGGCCAGATCTCGGGTACGGGGTTGGACATCGCAAAGATGATCGAATCGTGGTTCATGGTGCGCACATCGTCCTCCGTGACAAGACCCGGCCCCGAAAGCCCGATGAATACATCGGCGCCGCACAGCATTTCGGAAAGCGTTCCCGATCGCTTGTCTCGGTTGGTGATGGCGGCCATCAATGCCTTTTCGCCGTCCAGTCCGGGGCGCCCTTCGTAAATAGCGCCCTGACGGTCACACAGCACCACATCCTCCAACCCCAAACGAATGAGAAGGCGGGAAACCGCCACACCGGCCGCGCCCGCGCCCGCCACAACGGCGCGCTGATCGGAGAGCTTCCGGCCGGTCAGGCGCATGGCGTTTTGCATGGCGGCCAGCGTGACCACGGCGGTGCCGTGTTGGTCGTCGTGAAAAATGGGGATGTCACAGACCGCCTTGAGCCGCCTCTCAATTTCAAAGCAGCGCGGTGCCGAAATGTCCTCCAGATTGATGCCGCCAAAGGAACCGGCCAGCAGCGACACGGTCTTGACAATCTCATCGATGTCCTTGGAGCGAATGCATAAAGGGAAGGCGTCGACATCACCGAACGCCTTGAACAGAACACACTTGCCCTCCATCACCGGCATACCTGCCTCAGGGCCGATATCGCCCAGCCCCAGTACCGCCGTGCCGTCGGTGACAACGGCCACCAGATTCCAGCGACGCGTCAGGTCATAACTCAGATCGACATTTTTCTGAATACGCAGGCAGGGCTCGGCCACGCCCGGCGTATAGGCCAGCGACAGCGCCTCCTTGGAGTCGACCGCCGCGCGCGCTGTGACCTCCAATTTGCCTCGCAATTGCTCATGCAGTTCCATTGAGGCCTGTTTGACTTCAAAATCTTTGCTTTCCGACACAAATAACCCTCATTTTCATTCGTTTGCTTTATAGCTGTCTATTCAAAATCAAAGCGATATTTCGTCAATCCAAATTCATCGCGGAGCTGTATCAGCTCCTTCTGAACGCTCTCATTGACCGGGACGCCGGTTTTGGCGCGTTCAAGCGACATGTCGTATTCGCGTTCGCCTGCCGTCAGGATGCGGTCGCGGCCGGGCGCTTTCTTGGATGCGCGAAGCGAGCGCAGAATGTCTCCGGCGGTTTTCTTGAAAGCCTCCAGTCCCATAAAGGCCTCGCAGTCGATGGCAACGAAAAAGTGTCCCAGTCCATAGGGCACATGCTTGCCGTCGTGCAGTCCGGTCAGCATCTTCATGTACTGGCCCGATTGCAGCGCCGCCGACAGGATCTCAACCGCCGTGGCGTAGCCATAGCCTTTGTACCCGGCCATATTGTCGCCGGTGCCGCCCAGCGGGGTGAGCGCCGCCGTCTCCTCGACCAGCGCGCGCAGAACATCCTCGGAGTCGGTCAGCGAACGGCCATTTTGGTCGACCACCATGCCCTCCGGCGTCTTTTCGCCCTTGCGCGCCCAAACCTCAACCGTACCCCGTTGCGTAATCGATGTGGCGCAGTCAAGCAAAAAAGGGAAGAGCTCGTCGGTGGGCATGCCGAAGGTCAGCGGATTGGTACCCAGCATGTTCTCCACGCCATATGTAGGCGCGATGGAGGGACGGGCATTGGTGCCGACCAGACCGACGCACCCGGCGTCGACCGCCATGGAGGCGTAGTATCCGGCGATGCCGAAATGGGAAGAGTTGCGTACCGCCACCATGCCCATTCCATACCGTTTGGCCTTGTTGATGGCCATAGTCATGCTCTTGTGCGCGATGACCTGACCCATGCCGTCGTGTCCGTCGATGACCGCCGTGGTCGACGTCTCGCGCACGATGTCAAATTGGGTCACAGGATTGAGAATCCCATCCTTGATGCGGTCGAGGTAGATGGGTTTGAAACGATTGCAGCCGTGCGACTCAATACCCCGACGGTCGGCTTCGAGCAGCACGTCGGTACAAATGGCCGCGTCCTCACGCGGCAGCCCGGCCGCCATATAGACGTCCATGACAAACGCGGTGATGGTTTTCCAGTCAATGTAAACATAAGCCAATGCGTTGATCCTCCCGGTTCGTAATGCTTGCGCGTTTTCGAGGCAAAACAAGTCGCCCCGATACGCAGGCGCTTGCGTTGCATTGTATCAGAAAGAGCGCCAATAGGCAAGATGTAGTGTTGACCACTTCGGAGAAACTGAAGAAACCGTGTCTGCTTAAGGTCAACCGTCGTTCCGCCGCTGAAATCTCTCCCACATGTCCGGACGCTTCTCCCGCGTCCGTTTCTCGGCATGCGCGCGCCGCCAGTCTACAATGTCGCTATGCTTGCCCGACAGCAGCACCGGCGGCACCGGACGGTCGTGCCACACCTCCGGCCGCGAATACTGAGGATACTCCAGCAGCCCCGACCCGTGACTCTCGTCGGTGAAGCACTGATCGTCGGCCACTACGCCGGGGATGAGGCGGCAGACCGTGTCGCACACCACCATGGCCGGCAGCTCGCCGCCGGTCAGCACATAGTCTCCGATGGAAATCTCCTCGTTGACGCACTCCTCGATGAACCGCTCATCGACGCCCTCATAGTGTCCGCACACCAAAATGAGGTGATTGTGCTCCTCGGCCAACCCGCGCGCAATGTCCTGGCAGAACACGCGCCCTTGCGGGGACATGTATATCGTATGCCCGCGGCCAGCGCAAGAGACCACATGCGCCCAGCAGCGATACAGCGGGTCGGCCTGCATGACCATACCCAGTCCGCCGCCGTACGGATAATCGTCCACCTGCATCTGCTTATTGGTCGTGTAATCACGCACCTGATGGCAGTGGATGGCGATGTGCCCCTCCTTTTGCGCGCGTCCCAAAATGGAGGTGTGCATCATGCCAAGCACCGCCTCGGGAAACAGGGTCAAAATATCGACTCGCATGGCGTGTCCCCCTCACATGCCCTCAATCAGAGAGATTTCGACTGTTTTCGACGTCAAGTCGATGGAGCCCACAAAGGCCGGCACATTGGGCACCAGGTGAACGGCACCGTCGTCCTCGGTGATGGTGTAGACATCATGCGCCGGCTTGCTTTCTACATCGGTCAGCGTACCGATGGTCTCGCCGCTGACCGGGTCAACGGCGCGCAAGCCGATCAGGTCGGCTACGAAGAAGCGCCCGGGCGGCAGATGTACGTCGGCGCGCGCGATACAAACGATACGACTCTTCAATCGCACGGCCGCCTCGACTGAATCCACCCCGCGCAGCTGCGCCAGCACAAACGACTTGTGGACACGAGCCGAAAGCACTTCGATCGCCTGCCCGTCGATATACAGGACAGGGAAGTCGAGCAGAAACTCCGGGCCATCGCACCAGGGCATGATGCGCACCTCGCCGCGGATGCCATGGGTATTGACAATCTGCCCGGCCTGCAAGTATTGAGAATCCATGCCGTAACACCTGCCTTTTCATAATAAAACTACGAGCAAACGACAAGAGAGGCGCCGGCCATGTCCCGACAGGACACAAACACGGCGCCATTCTTTGGCAACCAAAAAAAATTACTCCATGATCTCAAGAAAGACCTGTCGGCTTTGACGCAGACCGACCGTCTTTAGGATGGCGCGAAGCTCACGAGCCACACGACCGCCGCGACCGATGACTTTGCCCAGATCAACAGAAGCCACGTACAGCTTAAACCGTGTTTCGTCGTTTCCTTCTTCCTCTTCAATCCGAATGTCATCCGGATTGTCGACCAAATGTTTTACCATGTAAAAGAGCAAATCCTTCATTTTGGCGCCCTCCATTTCCGGCTGTTTCCTACAGCACGCCAGCTTTCTTGAGCAGCGATTTTACCGTATCGGTAGGCTGCGCGCCGGTTTTGATCCATTCCAGAGCGCGGTCACCGTCGATCCGAATTTCCGAGGGCTCTTTCAGGGGATCATAGGTACCGATTTCTTCAATGAACCGTCCGTCGCGCGGGTAGCGGGAATCAGCCACCACGATGCGATAAAACGGAGCCTTTTTCGCGCCCATACGGCGCAGTCTGAGCTTAACCAATGCTTTCACCTCCAAATAAACTTTTATATCATGTTAAGCCCGCAAAAACACAAACCATGCCTTTACGATCAAAACGGATAAAGAATCGTCTACATGCCAAGCGGCATGCCGCGCATTCCGCGCATTTTTTTGCCGGACAGCATCCGGCGAGACATCTGCTGCATCATCTCAAACTGCTTGAGAAGACGGTTGATTTCCTCCACGCGGGTTCCGCTGCCCGCCGCCACACGGCGTTTGCGAGAGGAGTTGAGCAGGGAGGGAATCTCCCGTTCCCTCGGTGTCATCGAAAGGATGATGGCCTCCGTGCGGGCCAACGCTTTCTCATCCACACTGGCACCGCTGAGAGCCTTTTTATCGACACCTGGCACCATGCCCAGAACATCTGTCAGCGATCCCATGCTTTTAATCGAAACGAGCTGATCATAGAAATCATTGAGCGTAAACCGGTTGGCGCGAAGCTTAGCCTCCAGCTCCTCCGCCTTTTTGGCGTCAAAGGATTGCTCGGCTTTTTCGATAAGGCTGAGCATATCGCCCATACCAAGAATACGCGAAGCCATGCGTTCGGGATGAAACGGCTCAATATCGGAAAGCTTTTCGCCAACACCGCAAAATTTAATGGGTTTTCCGGTGACGGCCCGAACCGAAAGAGCGGCGCCGCCGCGCGCGTCACCGTCAAGCTTGGTCAGAATCACTCCGTCGATCCCAAGCGCCTCGTTAAAAGCCTTGGCCGCCGAAACGGCGTCCTGTCCGGTCAGCGAGTCAACAACAAAAAGAATTTCGGTGGGACTGAGGTGCTTCTTCAAGCGGACAAGCTCATCCATCAATGTCCCGTCAATGTGCAAACGGCCGGCCGTATCAATGATGACCAAATCGTTTCCGGCGGTGTGCGCCTGAACCAGCGCCGCCTTCGAAATGGCCACCGGATCCATGGAATCCATTGAAAAAACGGGAATGTTTAATTGCGCGCCCACGACCTGAAGCTGCTTGATGGCCGCCGGGCGGTAGACGTCGCAGGCGACCAGCATGGGGTTCTTGCCGTATTGCTTACGCATGAGACCGGCCAGTTTGGCGCCGTTGGTCGTTTTACCGGCGCCCTGGAGCCCAACAAGCATCACAATGGTGGGAGGCTTGGAGGATATGGTTACTTTGGCGTTGGCACCGCCCATTAACGCGCACAGCTCTTCATTGACAATCTTGATAATCATCTGCGCCGGGGTGAGACTCTCCAAAACCTGAGAACCGACGGCGCGCTCGGTGACGTGCGAAATGAATTCCTTGACGACCTTAAAGTTGACATCAGCCTCGAGAAGGGCAAGACGAACCTCGCGCATAGCCTCACGGACATCAGATTCACTCAGACGTCCTTTGCTGCGCAGGCGCTTAAAAACGCCGGTCAGTCTCTCGGTCAACCCCTCAAAGGCCATGCTCATCCTCCAAATTGGATTTGGACATCAGTTCCATGGCCAAATCGTGGATTTTACAGGTCAGGCTATGTATCGACTCGTTGCCGTAACGGGCGCTGTTGATGGACAGTACCTCGCCGGTCAACTCGACAATTTGCTCGGTATAGGACGCTACGTTCTGGAAGCGGGCCACAAGATGTAGCTTGGCCTCCATATCTCTCAGGATGGCCTCGGCACGAGAGATAATATCCCGAACACCCTGTCGCGTAATGCCCTCGTTTTCTGCAATTTCGGTCAGTGAGAGATCGTGATGATAATAATAATCAAAGTAATCCCGCTGCTTTTCGGTGAGAATGGCGCCATAATAATCAAACAAAAAAGCCACTTCCAAAGGTTGGGACTTCAATCGGCCACCTCCTCACCACAATGTAAAGGGCATGAACTTTACGGTAGTCGTATTTTACAACAGCATTTTCACTCTGTCAATAGGCAATTGTACTGATATGCAAAGATTTTTTTGTCGAATGCAGTCGCTACGTACTAAAGAATGGGGTAACATAACTCATCCATGAATAACATATACTACCCATTGTGGTCGCACAAAGAGGTGAGCACACGCGAACTACATGAGATTTAAGCCTATTTCTATTGGTACTGACGCGGCACAGCGGGTGCAACGAATAACGTTCATGTATAGCAGTTACAAAGCGTGTAGCATAAACACGTGAGAATTTCGGCTGATTTTATCGCTAAAACAAGGGAATCATTCAAAAGTGTCCACAGTACCCAGGTTTACAAAAGAAGACGGCGCAGAACTATAAATGGGCGGCAGAGCGTTCGACAATTTCACCATCCATGACCGCGTTAGGAAGCGGTCACTCTCTCTATCATGCTCAAAGAAATCTCGTGTTGTGGTATCGCGAGACCGGTGTCTGTGAAAGAAGTTTGGTTCGCGAATAGGGGATCGTCTTCCCATATACCTTTTCGGCGAACTCGCGATTTTTGCTCGGAAGGATATTGTTATTTTTGAATGGTTATGCTAAATTGTACATTGACTTTATTCTCCAAGCACTGAGCGCGGATTTTTTCGCAATTCGGAACCTTGTGCCTATCCTCATGTGCGATCTGATGGATGGAACGAATTCATTGACAAACCATTACCTCTGACAGGGAGATTGATATGATGCAGCAGAACCAAGTGGAAGTCTCGCCCGGCGTACGACTGCACGCCGTCCATCGTCCCGATTTCAAAACGAACCTGCTCACATTTTCGATGGTGCGGCCATTGTCACGCGGTACGGCCGGTTTGGGCGCTGTGCTTCCTTTCGTGTTGCGCCGTGGCACAAAAGTTCATCCAGACATGCGCAGTCTGGCGCTGGCCATGAATCGCCAATACGGGGCGCAACTGGAACCGTTCTGCCGCAAGAAGGGTGAACTCCAATGCGTCGGCCTGACCGCGGTATTCACCGCCGATGAGGCGCTGCCCGGGACAACCCACGTCTGCCTCGAAGTTCTCCATCTGCTGCGGGAGACGCTGCTCACACCGGCCGGTGACGGAAGCGGTTTTCTCGAAGAATCGGTCGAGCGGGAGCGTGCGCTCTGGGTTGACCGGATCGGCGCGCTCATGAACAACAAGTCGTCCTATGCTGCTAAGAGACTGCTGCAGTGCATGTGCGACACAGAGGCCTATGGCGTGGACGCCTTGGGAGAGATAACAGACACAATCACGCCTGACGCTCTGTTCGCCGAGTATCGCCGGCTTCTGCTGCGCGCCCCGATAGACATTATTTATGTCGGCGGTCTGACGGCCGACCAACTGTCCGGCGAGCTAGCCGAGGCGTTTCGCATTCCTATGCGAAACCATGTGGCGCCGCTCGAATCAACCAAAGTCGTCCGCGAGGCCGGGTCACTTCGTTCCTTTGACGAGAGCATGGATGTGGCGCAGGGCAAGCTGGTGTTGGGCATGCGGCTGGGCACTTGTGTCCGGGACAGGCTCTACCCGGCGGCGTTGCTGGCCACCGCCCTGTTCGGCGGCTCCACCACCTCCAAGCTGTTCATGAATGTCCGTGAGCGCCTGTCGCTGGCCTACACCGCCTCTGCCTGGATGGAGAGCCATAAGGGATTGTTGGTTGCCTCCTGCGGCATCGATCCGGCCAAAAGTGACGAGGTGCAGGCCGAAGTTTTCGCGCAGTGGGACGCAGTAGTTCGGGGCGATTTTTCCGAGGAAGAACTGGACGCTTCCCGGCAGAGTTTGTGCAACTCGCTTCGCTCACTCGGCGACGTGCCGGCCCATTTGGAAGACTACCAGCTGGGGCAGGCCATGGCCGGCCTGAACGACACGCCGGCCGATCTGGCGCGTCTGGTTGAATCCGCATCCAGAGACGATGTCCTGAGCGCGGCGGCGCTGGGTTCTTGGGACAGCGTATTCTTCTTAAGAGGGGAGGCCGACTCGGTATGAATGTGACCCGCTTTCCCCCGCTGAACGAGACCCTATACCAGGGGACGCTGCCCGGCGGCATCCCGTTGCTCGTAATGCCCAAGCCCACCTTCAGCAAGAGCTATGCCATGGTCGTGGTGCGTTACGGCTCAATGGATATGCGCTATGATCTCGGTGGGCAGATAGTCGATTCTCCGGCCGGTGTGGCGCATTTTCTGGAACACAAAATGTTTGACATGCCTGATTATAACGCGCTGCAGCGCTTTGCCGAGAACGGGGCGTCGCCCAACGCCTATACCAGCCACAACCGAACGGCCTATCATTTCTCTGCCACCAACCGGTTCGATGAGAATTTGGCGCTTTTGTTGTCGCTGGTGACCACGCCCTGTTTCTCCGAGGAGAGCGTTGAAAAAGAGAAGGGGATCATCGGCCAGGAAATTCAGATGATCGCCGACCACCCCGGATCGCAGGTGTTTGACGGTCTGTTTTCCGGCCTGTTTGCCGAGCATCCGATCCGTGTCCCGATCGCCGGTACCGTTGAATCCATCGCCGACATCCACGCCGACACGCTTCATCGGTGTTTCTCGGCCTTTTATCAGCCCGCGCGTATGACGCTGGCCGTCTCCGGCCCGATAGAGCCCGAATCGGTTTTTGAACGGGCGGCCGCCCTTCTGGCAACAACCGCGACGCAGATAACGGACGTGGTATCAAGCTATGGAAAGGAAGATCAAACGCACGCCGTTCGTGCCGTGACCGACCGACCCATGGAGGTGGCGCTGCCGCTGTTCGCTAGGGGCTTTAAGTGCGCTCCGCCTGCCAAGGGGCCGGACATGGCGCGCTTCGCGCTGCTGTCCAACCTGGCTATGGACGCCTTCTGCGGACGCTGTACCGACCTCTATGCTTCTCTCTATGACGAAGGGCTCATCAACGACAGCTTCGATCAGGGCGAGTTCCACGTGGAAAACGCGGCGCTGATGCTGGCAACCGGCGAGTGCCGGAATCCTGAAAAGCTGCGCGATCGGCTGCTCGAGGAAGCGGCGCGTGTAGCGCAAAACGGACTACCTGAGGATCTTTTTAATCAAACCAGGCGCGCGCATTTGGGCGCCCTGATTCGCCGTTTCGATGCGCCTGAAACGGTCTGTCATCTGGCCATTGACGCCATGGACAACGGGACGACACCGTTTGCCTTCTACGACGAGCTTGACCATTTCACGTCCGAGCAAGCATCACGCCTGATCGCCGATAACGTGACGCATGAAAAATGTTCGTTATCGGTTGTATCTCCGCGCCGGGGATGATATGATAAACCGACGACTTTCAGGAGGGGATTGACATGAACAACCCGATTGCCTTTCCCGGTTTGGGCCTTGAGCTGAACATCGATCGCGTCGCCTTTACGGTGTTTGAGCACCCCATCTATTGGTATGGCATTTTCATCGCATTGGGCTTCATCCTGGCCGCGGTCTATTGTCTGCGGCGCTCCAAAAAGATGGGTCTGAATCCCGACACGCTGCTTGACGCGCTGCTCTTCGCCGTACCCATCGGCATCATTTGCGCACGACTGTACTATGTGATCTTCAATTTTTCACTATTCGACGGCTCAAGCCCCAACCCTCAGAAGTTCTATGCCCTCTGGGAGGGCGGGCTGGCCATTTACGGCGGCATCATCGGCGCCGTCGTCACAGCCATCGTTTTCGCGAGAATCCGCAAGATCCGTCTTGGCTCGCTGCTCGACGTGGCCGCGCTTGGCCTGCTGATTGGCCAATGCATTGGCCGCTGGGGCAACTTTGTCAACCGTGAGGCTTTTGGCACGGCGACCACGCTGCCCTGGGGCATGGAAATTACTGTGAACGAGATCAACGGCGTGGCCATTGACGCCACGCGGATGACCGTTCACCCCACCTTTTTATACGAGTCGCTCTGGACGCTGCTCGGCTTCCTTCTGCTGCACTTCTTTACAAAAAAGCGCCGTTTCTATGGTGAGATTTTCATCATGTACATAGGTTGGTACGGCCTTGGCCGCGGCTTCATCGAGGGGCTGCGTACCGACAGTTTAATGCTGTTCGGTACCGGCATCCGCGTCTCTCAGCTTCTTGGGTTCCTAACCTTCCTGTTGGCTACAGGCCTGCTGGTCTATCTCCGAGTGTTCAGAAAAGACGTCTTGGAGCGCCCAGTCTTTGGGGAGCTGCCGCCCGAGCTGGAAAAGAAACCGTCAAAGAAAAAAGTGAACGCCGATACGGTTGAGGGTTCGGCAGCCGTGGCAGCGGAAATCCTCGAAACCGAAAAGGCTCCCGCGGAACCGACCGGAGAGAGCTCCGCTACGGATGAGGAACAGGCCCCGAACGCGTCCGACGACCCCCCCGGCACAAGGATCGAAAGCGCTGACGCAGAAGAATAAAATAGAAAAGCTTCAAGAGAACAGGGGAGAGTTTGCTATGATTTTGATGGATGGAAAAGCTGTGGCCGCCAAGCACAAGGCGCAAATTGCCGATGAGGTAAGGGTCTTGAAAGAAAAGGGGATAACACCCGGTCTGGCCGTCGTTATCGTCGGCGAGGATCCGGCATCCCGTGTCTATGTGGACAACAAGAAAAAGGATTGCGCCCAATGCGGCATCTACTCGGAGGAGCATGCTTTGCCCGGCGACACAGAGATGGATCATCTCCTGCGTCTCATCGAGGGGCTGAACGCCCGCGCCGACATCCACGGTATTTTGGTACAGTTGCCGCTGCCCTCGCACATGGACACCGAGCAGGTGCTGCTGGCCATTGACCCCGACAAGGATGTTGACGCTTTCCATCCCACCAACGTGGGAAAAATCATGATTGGCAACTACGACTTTTTGCCCTGCACCCCGGCCGGCGTTATGGCCATTTTGGATGAATATGAGATCCCGATCCAAGGGAAAGAATGCGTGGTGGTTGGCCGTTCCAACATCGTCGGCAAACCACAGGCGATGCTGCTGCTGCACCGCCACGGTACCGTCACGCTCTGCCACTCCCGTTCGCACGATTTGGGCGAGATCACCCGGCGCGCCGACATTCTTGTCTGTGCGGTCGGTCGGGAGAACCTGATTCGTGGCGACATGGTCAAGGATGGCGCCGTCGTGGTCGACGTGGCCATGAACCGCAGTGCTGAGGGCAAGCTGGTCGGCGACGTCAACTTTGACGAGGTCTCGCAGAAGGCCTCTTACATCACCCCGGTGCCCGGCGGCGTCGGCCCGATGACCCGCGTGATGCTGCTGCGCAACACGCTGACCGCCGCGAAAAGGCAATAGGGGGCGCTATGCACAAGACAGATATTGAAATCGCCCAGCAGGCCGAAATTTTGCCCATTCAGCAAATGGCGGAACGACTGCATCTGACCGACGACGAGTGGCTGCCCATCGGCCGCACCAAGGCCAAACTGGAGCTCGACATTTTGAACAACCGTCCGCGGCGCGGCAAAATGGTGCTGGTCACCGCCATCAACCCCACCCCGGCCGGCGAAGGCAAGACCACCACCAGCATCGGACTGGCCGACGCGCTGACCCGCCTGGGCAAACAGGCGGTGCTGGCGTTGCGCGAACCTTCGCTCGGACCGGTATTTGGCGTGAAGGGCGGCGCGGCCGGCGGCGGATACGCGCAGGTCATCCCGATGGAGGAACTCAATCTGCACTTCACCGGCGACCTCCACGCCGTGACCACCGCCAACAATCTGCTGGCGGCCATTCTCGACAACCATCTTCAGCAGGGCAACGCGTTGGGGCTTGATCCGCGAAAAATTGTCTGGAAACGCTGTGTCGACCTCAACGACCGTGCGCTGCGCAATCTGGTCGTCGGCTTGGGCGGCCCGATGCAGGGTGTTCCGCGTGAGGACGGCTTCGATATTACGGCAGCCTCCGAGATTATGGCCGTGCTCTGTCTGGCCTCCGATCTGAGCGATCTGAAAGCGCGCATTAAACGCTTGGTCGTGGGGACAAGCTATGACGGCAAAATGATCACCTGCGAGGATTTAAAGGCGGCCGGTGCGCTGACCGCCGTTTTGAAGGACGCTATCAAGCCCAACCTTGTGCAGACGTTGGAACACACGCCGGCCATCATTCACGGCGGGCCGTTCG
Source organism: Oscillospiraceae bacterium (assembly GCA_031549735.1). GTDB lineage: Bacteria > Bacillota > Clostridia > Oscillospirales > UBA929 > JAVBPF01. The sequence continues at coordinate 6,917 of JAVBPF010000088.1, read as the reverse complement.
CCAACATCGCGCACGGCTGCAACAGCGTTATCGCCACGCGTATGGCGCTGGCTCTGGGCGATATCGTCGTCACCGAGGCCGGGTTCGGCGCCGATTTGGGCGCACAGAAGTTTATGGACATCAAATGCCGTCAGGCAAAAATATTGCCCGACTGCTGCGTCGTCGTCGCCACCATCCGCGCGCTCAAGCATCATGGGGGTGCGCTCAAGGCACAGTTGAACAATGAGAACACCGACGCGCTGGCCGGTGGGTTCCCCAATCTGCTCAAGCACGTCGACAATATGCGAAGACACTACAAGCTGCCCGTGGTCGTGGCCGTCAACCGTTTCGCCACAGACACCCCGGCGGAGGTCGAACTCCTGATGCGCCTCTGTGAGGAAAACGGTGTCGTGGCCTCTCTTTGCGACGTCTGGGAAAAGGGCGGGCGCGGTGGCGAGGATCTGGCGCAGAAAGTTCTGGCGGCGGTGGAGCTAAACACGACGCCCGGTTCTCTGCTCTATCCTGACGAAATGCCGTTGACCGAAAAGATTGTGACCGTCGTCAAAGCCATTTATGGCGGAGACAAAGTGGACATTCTGCTGCCGGCCAAGCGCGAGCTTGCGCGCTTGCAGGAGAGTGGCTTTGGCCATCTGCCAATCTGCGTGGCCAAGACGCAGTACTCGCTGTCCGACGACCCCAAAAAGCTGAGCTGCCCGACCGGTTTCACGGTTACGGTTCGCAACGCCAAACTGTCGGCCGGCGCGGGGTTCGTGGTCGTTTACACCGGTGAAATCATGACCATGCCCGGACTGCCTAAGAATCCGGCCGCCGAGCTCATCGACATCGACGGAGCCGGGCAGATTTCCGGACTGTTTTGACTTTTAGTCAACATAATATTACAAAAACGTATCCGCCAAACGCGGGAGATTCTGACAATCCGACGGAGGTGAGACCATGGAACACCTGACCCGAATTCTGTTTATCGCCGACGGCATGGCCGACGACGCACTGGAAGCGCTGGCGGGCAAAACCCCTCTGCAGACTGCGCCGCAAGACGCGCTGGCCGTTTTGGCCGGTCAGTCGGGTGTCCCCATGGTGGACACCAGCCCGGCCGGGTTTTCCCCCGGCACGGAGACCGCCATTCCGCTGATTCTGGGTTACGATAACAGTGTTCTGACCGGACGCGGGCCGGTCGAGGCTGCGGGTATGGGCATCCCCCTCACGACCGATCAGTTCGCAATGCGGGTCAACCTTCTGCTGTTGGATGAATCCGGTTGCGTGATGGAAGCCTGTCCGCCGCTCACCGACGAGGAAGGGCTGTCCCTGGCCGACCTCCTGCTGGCCGATGAGGCCTTCACGCTACTTCTATCGGGCCAGGACTGGACGCTGCACCGCCAGCCCGGCTTTCGCCAACTCATGACCGGAGCCAAAAACAACCTTCCACCGGCCATGACTCCGCCGCATAATGTCGTGGGAGAGACGATGGACAAGCACCTGCCCGACCATCCGATGGCGGAATTGATGAGGCGCGCGCGCGTTGTTTTCCGCAACGCCGCGCCGGACGGCGATCCGATTCTGGGACGCGCATTGTCAAAGGCGAACGCCATCTGGCCTTGGGGCGCGGGTGTAGTGCCCGATTATCAGACGTTTTCCGAGAAATTCGGCGCGCGCGGCATCGCCATCACCGCCGTGCCGGTTGTGCGCGGCATGGCCGCCCTGTGTGGTCTTGCTGCCCCTGTCATTCCCGGCGCGACCGGACTGCTCAATACCGATTGGAACGCCAAAATCGACGCTGCCTTACAGGCGTATCGTGACGGCTTTGATTTCATCTGTATCCACCTTGAGGCGCCCGACGACTGCGGCCACGCCATGGATTTGAACGGCAAGCTCGCGTCCATCGCCATGGTGGACAATATGTGCAATCGTCTGCTGGCCGAGTTCCCGCGGCCTTTCCGCCTGCTCCTGCTGCCCGACCATGTCACCAGCACGCAAACGGGCAAGCATGGCGGCGCGCCGGTGCCCTGGTGCCTGTTTGACACCCGAATGCCCGAGGGGCCGTCCGCGCGATTTGAGGAAAACGCGGAGCTCCCCGTTTCTGCGGATACGCCCATTTTACGGTTGTTTCAGGATTGAATCGACCGTTCCGGAATACCAAGCAGGAGGCGACCATGAAGAGGCTCATATCGGTTCTTCTTTTGCTCTGTCTGTCGGTGGCGGTTGGCTCTGCCGCCTTTGCCGATACGGAAAAGCTTTCTTTCGCTGAACTGGCGCTCACGCTGTCGGTGCCGGAGGCTGCTGCCGTATTCACCCGTGACGTGATGGAGGATGACCCCAATCTGGCTACGTTTCAACAGACGAGAGACAATTTGCTGCGTCTTTTCATCACAAACAACATATATTTGAACGTCGTGATGACCGATCCCTATGCTGAGATTCTGTTGGCACAGCAGGTGACCGAGGCCTCGGAGGGCGTCTTCGACTTTAATCTCCTTTCCGAGCAAGAGCTAAGACAAAGCGCCGATTCAATCATTAACGGCACAACATCGGCTGAACCTCCCTCCACCGAGGCTGAACCGTTGATTTTGGAAAATTACACGACTTATCGGCATCCGCAGATGGTCTTTCTCAAGTTCACCGGCGCCCAAATGCAGGATGACGAGCCGACTTATATCACGCAATATTACACCATCTTCAACGGCGGCATGGTCAGTTTGACCCTGCGTACTTTCGGCTACCGGCCAACCGCAGATCAGGATCTGATGCTGATTGAAATGGTCGACAGTATGAATTTTTCTCAGGTGCTGTCGCGTCCGGAACCTCCGGCCGATAATATTTTGGGGCTGCCGACCTTCTGGTATCGCTTTGTCATCGGCGCCGTCATCGGAATGATTCTGGCAACGCTCCTGTTTTGGCTGATACGAACCCTGTCTCGCAGACGATCCAAAAAGCACATCAAAGTCTTATCGGAGCACACCGGGCGATCCGCATCCGCCGCCGGGCCAGCCGCTCCGACACCATCGCATTCCGTCTCCCTCTATCGTGACGCCGGCAGCAGTCCGCAGCTTGTCCGGCTCTACCAGATGCATCGGAGCGGAAAAATCTCAACGGCGGAATACGAGGCATGCCTTTTGGCGCTATCCCGTCAGCGCCATGATGGTCAGTGCCCCGATGATAATGAATGAGGAAGTTTGACTTATGGATAAACTGCAATTCGACTCTAAGCTGATTCACGCGGGCTATTCGCCCGAGGCCGAAACCCATTCCCGTCAGGTGCCCCTCTATATGACCACTGCCTATACCTTCGATTCCACGGAAGCGGCCCGCAAGGCATTCCTGCTGCAGGAACCGGCCAACATCTACACCCGCATAATGAACCCCACCTGTGACGTGCTGGAGCGGCGCATCGCCGACTTGGAGGGCGGCATTGGCGCGCTCTCAGCCTGCAGCGGCCATGGCGCGATGACCATGACCTTCCTTTGTCTGGCCAGTGCCGGAGATGAGATCGTGGCCGCCCGCGCTATCTATGGCGGCGCCGTCAACCTGATGAGTAAGACGTTTGCCAAAATGGGCATCACCTTCCGCTTCGTCGACGGCGATGATCCTGACGCTTTTGACCGCGCAACCAACGAAAAAACGCGCGCCTATTTCATCGAGACCATAGGCAACCCCAACGCCGACGTGCCCGACATTGAGGCCATCGCCAAAATCGCCCATAAGCATGGCGTCCCCCTCATCGCCGACAACACGGTGGCAACGCCCTGGCTGCTGCGGCCCATCGAGTGGGGTGCGGACATCGTGGTGCATTCGGCCACAAAATTCCTCTCGGGCAACGGCACGGCCATGGGCGGACTCGTGGTGGACAGCGGGAATTTCCCCTTCCTCAGCAACCCGCGCTTTCCTGAATTCAACACGCCGGATGAGAGCTATCACGGCGTAATCTATGCCAAAGACATGGGCAACCAGGCTTTCATCACAAAGCTGCGCACACACATCCTGCGCGACATCGGCGCCTGCCAGTCGCCGTTCAACGCATGGCTCACTCTGCTGGGCATGGAAACGCTCAACCTGCGCATGGAGCGACATTGTCAGAGCGGTTTGGCCGTGGCTGAATTTCTGGCGGCTCATCCCAAAGTAGCGCGCGTCAACTATCCGCACCTGTCCGATTCACCCTATAAAGCCATGGCCGATAAATATGTACCGCGCGGCGGAAGCTCGGTTTTTACCTTTGATATCGACGGCGACCGCGAGGCGGCGGCGCGTTTCTGCGACGCGGTTAAAATGATTTCCATCGTTACCAACCTGGGCGACGCGCGCACCATCCTGAGCTGCCCGGCCGCCACCACCCACTCACAACTGTCCGACGAGAAGCTGCATTCCATTGGCATTGAGCCGGGCACCATCCGGCTTTCGGTCGGTCTGGAGGATGTGAACGACATCATCGCCGACCTGACACAGGCTCTGAGCGCCATTTAGCATTGTGGCTGCCAATTGACCGGAGACCCCAACAGGGCTCCGGTCAATTGAATTTGTTCGGAGAACCGGCACTCTCTTACCTTGACCAAACCCTTCATTCTTGAAGTAGCTTGTCGGCGGAACCCATGCCCATAGCCGTATAGGCGTCAGGGCGCCAACGCGTAACCACATGTTAAGCATTCTGGGGAAGCAATCGATATACGAGGTAGGCAATTGTAGTGATGTAGAATGCTTCTGAGGCAAACATCAGACTTTGGTTGTATTGAGATACGACGCCCTTGTAAATAATGATGAAGACCCAAAGAGCAGCGGCATCGGAGTGGGTCGATAATGCGATTGATCCGACATGAGCAAGTAACCCATTGCGCAGCAATCAAGTGAGGTGCTTATTGATGATGCGGCCACAGTACCACAACTTTCCCAGCCATGAGCTCATGCTTGAGTCTATTATGGCCTTTTCGAACATTGGCTACTGGGAATTATTTCTCACAACGGATGGCGGCACCCTGCACATGGATGGACAGACCAGCTCCATTTGCGGTTTTCCGGACTGCGAGAACACCATGGATTTGTATCAATTCCTCGACGGTCTCCATGAAACCGACCGCGCGTCGATGTTGCGCAAAATGCATGACATAATTCAGCATCCGGGCATGGAACAGGCGATCGAATACCGGATCTGGAGTGAATCTTCCAAGCAGTGGCGTTGGATTCGAAGCTTCGGGAGAAGCTATGACACGGGCGTGCCGGGACACAACTATATACTGGGCAGCACACAGGATATACAGGACAGTGTAGCATTCAAGTATTATACGGAGCAAATGTTCGAGGCCAACGAGCGCACACAGATCATGCTAGATACAACACCGCTGTGCAGCAATTTCTGGGACAGAAACTACAACAACATTGACTGTAACCAGGAAGCCGCCAACCTCTTCGACCTGCCAAGCAAGCAGGCCTACCTTGATAACTTTGATAAGCTCTCCCCGGAGCGCCAACCCGACGGCTCACTCTCCGCTGAAAAAGCGATGATGTATATCGAAGAGGCCTTTGAGAAGGGCAAGGTCGTTTTTGAATGGATGCATCAAAAATTGAACGGCGAACCGATTCCCTCCGAAATCACTCTCGTGCGCGCGAAGCGCGGCGATGACTATATTGTTGTGGGCTATACCCGTGATTTGCGCGAGGTAAAAGAAATGACGGCCGCCATGCGCGATGCCGACGAGCGCACACAAATCATGTTGGACGCCACGCCGCTTTGCAGCAACTTCTGGGATGAAAACTATCGGAACATTGACTGTAATCTGGAATCGGCCAAGCTGTTTGATCTGCCGAACAAGCAGGCGTATCTGGACAATTTTGATAAGCTCTCCCCGGAGCGCCAGCCCGACGGCGTTCTCTCCTCCGAAAAGGCTAACATGTATATCCGTGAGGCGTTTGAAAAGGGGAGAGTCGTTTTCGAGTGGATGCACCAAAAGCTCGACGGCGAGCTAATTCCCGCCGAAATCACCCTTGTGCGCGTGAAGCGCGGCGAAGGCCATATCGTCGTGGGCTATACCCGCGACCTGCGCGAAGTCAAGAAAATGACGGCCGCCATGCGCGAAGCCACCGAGCGCACACAAATCATGCTCGATGCGACCCCGCTGTGCTGCAATCTTTGGGACGCCGACTTCAACAACATCGACTGCAATGAAGAAGCTGTCAAACTGTTTGGACTGCGAAGCAAGCAGGAGTATCTGGAACGATTTTTCAAGCTTTCGCCCGAGCGGCAGCCCTGCGGCCGCCCCAGCGCCGACATGGCCAAGGAGAACATCTCCAAGGCCTTCAGCGAGGGCAAGGTTGTTTTCGAGTGGATGCACCAAAAGCTGAACGGCGAGCCGATTCCCTCCGAAATCACACTCGTCCGTGTCAGACGAGGCGACGGCGATATTGTAGCCGGCTACACCCGGGATGTGCGTGAGTATACAAAAATGATGGCCGACACCAACGAGGCCAACGAGCGAACGCGAATCATGCTGGACGCGACGCCGCTGTGCTGCAATCTCTGGGATGCCAACTTCAACAATATTGACTGCAACGAGGAAGCCGTCAAGCTGTTTGAGCTGAAAAACAAGCAGGAATATCTGGATCGGTTCTTCGAATTGTCGCCGGTTTGCCAGCCCTGCGGTCGCCTTTCGTCCGAGATGGCCGTCGAGAATATTCAGGAAGCCTTTAGAGAGGGGAGCGTCCGCTTTGAGTGGATGCACCAGAAGCTGAACGGCGAGCCGATCCCCTCCGAAATCTCCCTCGTGCGTGTCAGACGGGGCGACGGCGATATTGTAGCCGGCTACACCCGTGATTTGCGTGAGTACAAAAAAATGATGGCCGAGATACGGCAGGTGGAAGCCGATCTTCGCCTGGCGCGTGACGCCGCCGAGGACAGCGCGCGTTCCAAAAGTGAGTTTCTGGCCAACATGAGTCATGAA
>JAVBPF010000095.1:0-15799 GCA_031549735.1 Oscillospiraceae bacterium | reverse complement strand
AACAAATCACGGCTGATAATGGGTTCATGATGGTCTTTCAGGATTACAAATTCTTCTTCCCCTTTGTTGTACTTCTTCTCATGGGACAAATAATCCGGTGTGAATGTCTTCTTCTGCACGAGATCACCGCAGTATTTTTCGTTTCGCAGCGCCTTGTAAATGACCGTATTGGTCCAGATGGCGTTGCCCGTAATGGTTTTATATCCGGCTTCACGAAGTTCACGGGCGATGGTATGGGAGCCCTTCCGTTCATGAACGAATTTGTGAAAAATGAGCCGAACAACTTTAGCGCCTTCACCATTGACAGACATTTTTCCGTTTCTCACATCGTATCCCAGCATATCTCTACCAAACACAACGCCTTGTTCCATGCGCCTTTTCTGGCCCCATTTCACACGCTCTGAGGTTTTTCGGCTCTCCTCTTGCGCAATGGATGACATGATTGTCAATCGCAACTCCGCGTCGGGATCAAGTGTGTTGATGCCGTCATTGAGAAAGATCACGCCCACACCGATTTTTTTCAGTTCTCGAGTGTAGAAAATGCTGTCCAGCGTATTCCGGGCGAAGCGGGAGATTTCTTTTGTGATGATGAGGTCAAAATTGCCCTGTCTGGCGCCGTCAATCATACGGGTGAATGCCTTTCTTTTTTTTGTGTTGGTGCCGGAAATCCCTTCATCGGCAAAGATCTCATACAGCGCCCAGCCCGGCGTCTTTTCGATGTATTCTCTGAAATACCTCTGCTGGCTATCGAACGAATTCGCCTGGTCGTCTCTATCCGTTGAGACGCGGCAGTAGGCTGCCACCCGCTTCATGGTTTTGGCAGGCAGCCGTTCCCGATTCATCCGTTCATATTTGTTCATCGCTCTTCTCCTTTTTCCAGCAGGCCTACCGGCGATGCTGATGATAGGAAAACAGGAGATGTTCGGCCCATGTGCGAAGCCCTACTCCGGCGTCAGACTCGGTCACTGTTCGGTTCCCCCGTCCGGTTTGGCCGACGCTCCAGCTCCTCAACGCACCTCTCACATTGTGGCCGCGAGAGCACGTTGCGTTTTACCAGAGTGAGGAGAATGGCTCGCTGATAATGCGTGATAAAGTCTGCCTGCGTCTCCCTGTCAATCTTAGGAACAGAGTCGCCGGTGTATATAAAGTCACGATGCTTCAATGGGCAACACCTCCCCCTGATGAATTCTATTTTCATCCGCCTGTCTCATATGACAAAGCGTCACGATTCGGCGTGAGCTCCACTTCCCGAGTGTCTCCGCCGGTCGCCGCCGGCATAACAAAACCGCCCTCTTCGCCGTCCGTTTCGACCGACCAAACAGGCCGTCACCGGACAGGGGAAAAGCGCGGTTTTCATCATCGGTTTTCTGCATGAACTCTATTCGGAACGATTGGGCTTCCTTCCACCGCTCACATCAGAGCTCAACTCGGGATCCACGAATATATCCATACTGTGTATTTCAATGCTCTGTTTCAAGCACGCGATTTGCTCAAACAGCGCGGTTTTTTCTTCCTCGGGCAACGGGAGGTTTCTTACAGCACGCTCTATCTTCTCCATGGTTGCCTCATAGTCAAGCACAATGCCACCCCCCAAATCTGCTCGCGAGGCTTCATTATAGCAAGACGTCTGCTACGACCTAAATTGTCTTTTGTTGTCGAAACCTGTTGCTTTGTGTTGGATTCCATTGTATCGCAGTGGGCCGCGTCGCGCAAAAGCACTGAGCGGACACCGAAGATCAACAGTCATAATCTCTGTCAGACATGTTGCGAGGGCATCACAAGGGCTCGCCTTTCGTGGCGCTTCATGTTGATTTTTGTTGCAAATTGTTGGGATTGACGTTATAATAGGCTCGTCTGAGAGGAGCGATAGCATCATGGACAATTCATTGTCTATCCTACTCATTGAAGATGAGCAGGAGGAATGTCAGGCCTTCATCCAGGTTATCGATCCGCTTGAGGATGTCCGTCTGGTGGGGGTGACCAACAATGCCGAAAAAGCGCTTCAGATCGCCCAAGATCACTTGCCGGACGCCATCATTTTGGATTTGGAACTGCACAAAGGCAGCGGCAACGGTCTTTCTTTCCTGATCGCTCTTTGCAAGGCGCAATGTTCAGTCTCCCCGTACATACTGGTAACGACCAATAATGTGAGTTCCATTACGCACGAGCAGGCAAGACGCTTGGGCGCCGATTTTGTTATGGTGAAGAGTCAGGCCGACTACACCGCGGAAAGCGTTGTCGAATTCCTGCGGTCGATTGCGGGCGTTATCCATGACGCACATCGGAAGGCCTCTGCCCTTGGTGAGTTTGATGTGTCGCCCACGGAGGCCAGAAGAAGGCTCTTGACGCAGGTGTCCACCGAGATCGACCTGATTGGAATCAGCCCGAAAGCGGTTGGACGTCAATACCTGATTGACGCGATCCTTTTGTTGATCGATGGGCAATCGCGCAATCAGATTGCGGTGATCGCACAGAAATACGGGAAAACCGATGCCAGTGTGGAACGAGCCATGCAGAATGCCATCAACCGTACATGGCGGACAGCCGACATCGAGGATCTCCAACGACACTACACGGCACGCGTCAGCTCCGAAAGGGGAATCCCGACGCTTACCGAGTTTGTCTACTACTTTGCGAACAAAATGGGAATGGAATAAGATGCCCCGGAACAGAAAAGGGTTGTTTGTTCTCATCAATCCAGAACAAACAACCTTTTTATTTTGTTCTATAGTGCGGCGAAAGCCTGTGGTGTTTTGCGTCGTCGCAAGTCACCATCCCACAGGAAGCCCAAGCCACCGGATCAGTCCTGTCTCCGCCTTTTTCGAGTTCTATTCCCTGCAAGATCGGCAGGCAGCAAAGACTTTCTGCCGCAAGGCTTGTCCGTCTTTCCGACAGCTACGTCATTGTCGCATACGATGTACCTATATCGGTCAGCACACCTTTAATATCGTTCTGCGGCATGGTATAACGCTGGCTCAAGTAGCGCTGTGAAGCGCCGAGCTCGCCATCCGGCCCGCCGAATTGCGTCATAATCAGCTTGGCCAGGGCCGGATTGGGTCGCGCGATTTTCACCGGGTATTGCAATGATTTCTGATAATTCCACATAGGTCAGTTGGCCTCCTTTTCCCAGGGCCAAGGGCCTTGACCCCACGCCCATCCGCTCATGTTGGGTCTGACATCGGTCACATGAAGAGGTCCGAACCGCGATGTGTATTCCTCTGTAAGAGAAGCGAGCCGTTCACGCTGTTCTTGAAAGTAGGCGTGCGCGGCTTTGTCATCGGGATGTGTGTCCAGGAAGAGGACGGCCTCGTGCAGGCAAAAGCCGGCCTGCCGGACCTGATTCAACAGGGCCTGTTTATCCACGATTGACACCCTCCGATCCTAAAAACGGAAGATCCAGCGCCTGAAAAATGGTGCCGCGATCGAAGGCGACCTCGGGTTCGTATAGATCCTCCCATTTCTGCGTGGGCACAAACGCGATGGCCAGCATCTGCCGCCCGCCGTTTGGTTTCTGCGCGGCGGGCGCGGGCCTCGGCATCACCACAATGTCCTTGGACACACCGGTCTGTACGTTTGGCGATATCGGTTGTCTTGTGTTCATGTTGTCATTCATTCCGTGTGACGTTTCTCCTTTCGGGAACTGTAATGAGAAAACCTCTTTTTGTGCACTGTTTTGGGGAGAAAAGTCTGGTTTTCCCATTTGTATGCCGCCCCAAGACCGATTTCGGGCATTTTTGGCGGCAATCCAGTCTATGAGCTGTTTGGGCGTTGGGTTCCGACGGTCTCAGAAGTGCGCGACGAGGCCGCACAAAAATAGCGCCCCTCACAACAGGGACGCTCAATCGGCTCAACGCTTGTATGATGCACGACTCGCCGCGCACGGGGCAGACCCGTTTCAGATTTGCCGTTATCCTTCCACCGCTTCGTCCTGAAAAAACTGACGCGCGGTCTCAAGATCACGACCGATCTGCGCCGCCAGGGCACTCAGGTCGGGAAATTTCCGCTCCGGCCTTAAAAAGTGCAACAGAGTGACACAGACCGTCTCTCCGTAAAGATTGCCGTTGAAATCCAACAAATGCGATTCAAGCCACACGGGGCCACTGTCCGACACGGTGGGACGCACCCCCACGTTGGTCGCCGCCCGGAACACCTGCCCGTCCGCCTCGACAAGCGCCGCATACACGCCCATGGCCGGGCACTGCACGCCATCGGGAAGAAGCAGGTTGACGGTGGGCGCGCCCAAAGAGCCGCCCAATTGTTGTCCGCGCATCACAACGCCGGACAGGATATGCGGGTGTCCCAAAAACCGTCCGGCACGACGCAGTTCGCCCTGCGCAATCAGTGTCCGGATATAGGTTGAGCTCACCGTAATGCCCTCAATCTCAATGCGCGGTTGAATCGAAACGGTCAGCCCGCGATCCTGACCGTAAGCGCTCAACGTAGCAGCATCGCCCTGTCCCATATAGCCAAATCGGTAATCGTGTCCGGCCACAACGGCGACCGCACTGTACTGCTCGATCAGAATGTCGTCAACAAACAGCGGCCAGGGCATTTGCATCAGCCGCTTGTCAAAGGGCTCGACAAGCACCTCTTCCACGCCGTATCTCTTGATGAGCGTGATCCGGTCGTCCAGCGTGTTGATGAGAGGCATAGGCTGCCCGCAGATGAGCGTCTCAGGGTGGCGGTCAAAGGTCAGCGCACAAGAGCGCGCGCCCAACAACCGGGAAAGCCGCAGCGTTTCATTGAGCAGAGCGCCGTGTCCGATGTGAACGCCATCAAAAAAACCCAAAGCCACCACACGTGGTTCCCGCATCATTCGCTCACCTCAAAAAAGGTCTTCCCGAGGATCATTTCGCCCTCCTCGGGCACACTTCCCAACATTAAGAACCCGCTCGGGCCGTATACGCGAAAGTACGTTTTCGAAACGCTTTGTCCCGATTCCGGCGGCCGGCCGGCGGTCACCCGCTCAAGCGGTGAACGGCCGCTGTGCCGAATGGATCGTTCGCCGGCCTCATCGACCATAAGCTCCGGGTATTGCGAAAACGCCTCGTCAATGGGGCGCAGCATGGTCATAAAGCGCCCCTCGTCCACGGCATGCGCGACCTCGTCCAGCGTCACCGCATCCTCGATGGAAAACGGGGCGGCCTGCGTGCGGCGCAGCGCCGTCATCATGGCGCCGCAGCCTAAAGCCTGTCCGATGTCGTGGATCAACGTCCGCACATAAGTGCCCTTGGAGCAGACGACTCGCAGCTTATACTGACCATCGGCATCCTCCGCCGCATCGAGAGCCGATACGAGAACCCTTCGGGGCGACCGTTCAACCTCAACGCCCTGTCGGTGCAACTCGTAGAGCTTGCGCCCGCCAACCTTGAGTGCCGATACCATGGGCGGCACCTGTTCGACTTCACCGGAAAATCGCGGCAATACGGCCCGAAGCTCCGAAAAAGAGGGCAATTCGCCCGGCCATTCGGTCAGCGTTTGCCCTGTGCTGTCCTGCGTATCCGTCGTGATGCCAAGGCGCAGCTTCGCCTCATAGGTCTTCTGCCCCTCCATGATGAAATCGGAGGCGCGCGTGGCGCGGCCAATCAGAATGGGCAGTACGCCGGTGGCCATGGGATCGAGCGTCCCAGTATGTCCGATGCGCCGAATTTTCAGCAGGCGGCGCAGCCGGCCAATCACCTGATGAGACGTGAGTCCCTCCGGTTTGTCAACAATGAGAAAACCGGAACATGCCTCAGCGACAGCCTTTTCTGACGTCATGCCGACACTTCCTGTGCCACCGACTGCAATACGGCGTTCAGCGCGTCTGTGAGCGACCCGTCAAACTGACACCCGGCCGCACGGTCATGTCCGCCGCCACCAACTCGCTCGCAGATGCGATTGGCTCGATAGCGCCGGGTGGTGCGAACCGAAATCTTGCTGCCGCCGTTCTTCATCTCCCGAATGACGACGCCGATATCAACGCCCAGTACGCGGCAGGGGAGTGCCGAGACATTCTCTACCTCGTCCAGTGAAACACCCATGTCATCCATGGTCTCGCGGGAAAGCAGGCCGACGGCGACCGTGCCGTCATGATAATAGGAGAGGTTACCGAAAATATACGCTTCCAGACCAATGCGCGTCCGTGTTTTGACCTCAAACATGGAACGATTGATTTCAACCGTGTCGATGCCGGTTTCCATGAGCCGCGCAGCCAGCCGGAAGGTCTCGGGGGTGGTGTTGGAGTAACGGAAACAACCGGTGTCGGTAGAAACGGCCACATAGAGCGGCGCGGCCATCGCCGGCGTCAGCGGCAGACAGAGCGCCTCAATGATTTCAGCAATGATCTCTCCGGTCGACGCGCGGTCTGATTGCACAAAGGTCAGCGACGCGTAGTGAGAGTTGGTGGGATGATGGTCGATACTGAGAGCCACGGGCAGTGCGCGGTAACACTCTGGCAACAGCTGCGCCGTCGCCGTGTCCACCGAGACAACGGTATGGGACGCGTCAGGAGACTCCTGCGTGAGACATTCGTCCACATACGGCAGGTAGCGCTCGCTCAGATCCGGATTGGGCGCAACGCAGGCTTTTTTGCCGCAGGCGCGCAGCGCCTGACACAGCGCACTCGCGCTGCCGATGGTGTCCCCGTCGGGATGTCCGTGTGTAAGAATATAGTAATTATCGTGCTGCGTCAGCCAGACTGTCGTTTCCAAGAGTGTCATCGGTTTCCTCCTCCAAACGGGCGTGCCCTCTAAAACGGGCACACCAAAACCACCCTAGTGCCTCCACACGTTCGGATGGGTGCTTTGCCGGTGTTTCTCATATTCGGGAATCAAGAATTGCTGTTCTCTCCCGTGTTCTCATCGGTCGGCACACCATCCGGGAACAGGTGCGACAGCTTTTCCTGAATCATCGCTCCATGTTCAATCGAATGGTCGGCCGTGAAATGCAGCGCGGGGGTATGACGAAGAGAAAGCGCCAGCGCCAGCTCGTGGCGCACATGCGCCGCCGCCGTTTTAAGCACGCGTGTCACCGCTTCGGCGTCCCCGCCCAGTACGCTCACGAAGACCTTGGCCTGCGACAGGTCGCGGGACGTGTCGACGCGTGTAATGCTGACAACGCCCTGAATCCGGGGATCCTTGAGACGCCCCAGAATGGCGGACAATTCCCGAAGGATTTCCTCGTTGATTTTCTGCAGTCGATTGGGACTGGCCATAGAAATCCCTCCTTGCCTGTATGGATTGGCGGGACAAGAAAAGAAGAAGCAACGCCTTCTTCCAAACCCCCGCATTCCTTGTGTTTCGAAGGCGGATTCACTCCGCCTCGCGTCCGTCACTCGTGAACCAATTAAGTTTTGGGCGGATTCACTTCGTCCGGTATCCAAACCTTCGCATTCCTTGCGTTTCGTAGGCGGATTCACTCCGCCGCAGAAACGTTCATCCAATATTTACTTTTGAAAAGCTTTCTTTTCAAAAGTGTTATCTCTCTACCTCTTCCATCTTGTACGCCTCGATGATGTCGCCTTCCTTGATGTCGCCGAACTTCTCAAACCCGATGCCGCATTCGTAGCCGGTGGCCACTTCTTTGACGTCGTCTTTGAACCGCTTGAGCGAGGCAAGCTCGCTGTCGTACACCACAATGCCGTTGCGTACCAGACGCGCCTGCGCCGAGCGGACAATTTTGCCGTCTAGCACATGACAGCCCGCGATGACGCCCACGCCGGTGACCTTGAACACCTGCCGCACCTCGGCGCGGCCCAGCTGGACTTCCTTGTACACGGGCGCCAGCAGTCCCTTCATAGCCGCTTCAATCTCCTCGATGGCCTCGTAGATAACCCGGTACATGCGCAGGTCGACGTTGGCGCGGCTGGCGCTGTCGGCGGCCGAGGGATCGGGGCGCACATTGAAGCCGACGATAATGGCCGAAGTGGTGGCGGCCAGCAGGACATCCGACTCGTTAATGGCGCCGACGGCGCAGTGAATGACGCGGACGCGCACTTCGTCGTTGGACAGTTTCTCCAGCGAGGTGCGCACCGCCTCGGCCGAACCCTGCACGTCGGCCTTGACAATGAGATTGAGATCGATGATCTCGCCCTGCTTAATCTGGGCAAACAGCTCTTCCAGCGACACCTTCTGCGCCACCGAGCCGGTCTGCTCCATCTTTCTCTGCTCTTTGCGCTGCTCGACCAGTTCACGGGCCATGCGCTCGTCGTCGACCGCGTAGAACGGGTCCCCGGCGTCGGGCACCTCGCTCAATCCGATGACCATGACCGGTACGCTGGGGCCGGCCTCGGTAATTTTCCGCCCCTTGTCGTCGGTCATGGCGCGTACACGACCCACCGCCTGACCGGCAATGAGCGTATCGCCCTGACGAAGGGTGCCGTTCTGAACCAAAAGCGTCGTGACCGGGCCGCGGCCGCGGTCAAGCGTAGCTTCGATGACGCTGCCGCGCGCCTGGCGGTTGGGATTGGCCTTGAGATCGCGCGTTTCGGCGGTCAGCAGCACCATTTCCAACAGTTGTGAAATGCCTTCGCCGGTCTTGGCCGAGATGGGACAGATAACGGTTTCGCCGCCCCACTCCTCGCTGACCAGGCCGTGCTCGGTCATCTGCTGTTTGATGCGGTCGGGGTTGGCGTCGGGTACATCCATCTTGTTGATGGCCACGACAATGGGAATATCGGCCGCCTTGGCATGGTTGATGGCCTCTATGGTCTGGGGCATGATGCCGTCGTCAGCCGCCACCACCAGAATGGCGATGTCGGTGACCTGTGCGCCCCGCATACGCATGGAGGTAAACGCGGCGTGTCCCGGCGTATCGAGGAAGGTAACTTGACGCTCGCCCACCTTGACGCGATACGCGCCGATGTGCTGCGTGATGCCGCCAAACTCGCCCGAGGCGACGCTGGCCTTGCGGACGTGGTCGAGCAGCGAGGTTTTGCCGTGGTCGACGTGACCCATGACCACAACGACCGGATCCCTGGGCTCCAGCTGCTCGTCGTCGTCCTCGACATCGCCGATCAGACGCTCCTCGATGGTGACGATGACCTCACGCTCGACCTTGCAGCCAAACTCCATGGCCACCAGACTAGCGGTATCGAAATCAATGACATCGGACAGGGACGCCATGGTACCCATTTTGACCAGCCGTTTGACCACCTCGGTACCGGTTTTCTTCATCCGGGCGGCCAGTTCCTGCACCGAAATTTCATCGGGTATCATCACTTTGATGGGTTGCTTTTTCAGCGCCTCAAGCTGCAGGCGGCGCATGCGCTCCTGATCCTCCTGACGGCGCTTCTGGGAAAACGGAACGCCCGGCTTACGACTGTCGGCCGCCCGCTTGATTTTCTCTTTGCCCTGCTTCATTTTCTGCGCCGAATCGGGCACCATCTGTTCAATGCGCTCGTCATAGCGCCCCATATCAACCGTCGCGCCGCGGGTGTCGATGATGCGGACGCGCGGCTGATGCTGGGAGGCGGCCGGCGCGGCGGGTGTTACCGGCACGACCGGCTGCGGAGCCGACGGCTTGGCGGCGACCGCCGGGGGCGCGGCGGGCTTGGCCGGAGCCGTTGAAGGCAACTCTGCCGGGGTTTCCGCGGCGACAACCGGCGTTTCGACCGGTGCAGGCGCGGGTTCGACCGCCGGTTCGGGCAGGGCGGCCAACTTCTCGGCGCGCTCATGGGTCGCCGAGGCGAACACCGCCTCGAAATCCGGGATCTGATGGGAAGCGGTCAATACGTCGAAAATGAGGTTGAGTTCCTCATCGCTCAGAACCTGCATATGGTTTTTGGGCGTCGTCAAATGCTCCGACATGATGTCGGAGATTTGCTTGGACGTCATGCCAAAGTCTTTGGCCACCTCATGCACACGATATTTTGTCAGACTGCTCAAACTTTTGTGCCCCCTTGAGCCGCCAAAGGCGGCGGATGTTGCGGAAGAATGGGATATGCGTGAATCTGTTATCGGCTGCCGACGCCCGATGGCTCGGGTTCAGCGACTAAATGGGGTCTAACGGCTTTCGCAAAGCCCTCGTCGGTCAGCGCGGCCACCGCCGAGACCTCCCGGCCGAAGGCGCGTCCGAGTGTCATCTTATCGAAGGGCAGAACCACCCATTCTATGCCGGACGCACGCGCGTGGTTCTGCGCCTTTTGCGCGGTATGCTTTGCGGTGTCGTCGGCAAGGAAGACCATACACGCGGTTTTGCGGTCACAGGAGGCCCACACGGCCGCCTCGCCCAGCGCGAGCTTTCCAGCCCGCCGGGCCAGCCCCAAAAGCCGCAGCGCCTGCTCAGGATCGGGACGGTTCGGCGCTTTGATGCTCATGGGTCAGTTCCTCCATTTGCCGTTCCAGCGCGTCAAACACCTCGTCGGTCAGCGCCGTACCGAAAGCACGCTCCAGCGCGCGGATCTTGCGGGCTTTTTTCAGACATTCGGGGTTGCGGCACAGGTAGGCGCCGCGCCCCGGGCTTTTTCCGTTCAAATCCAGCGCGACCGCGCCCTCGGGCGACCGGACGACGCGAACCAACACACGTTTTTCCCTGTGCTCACGGCAGGCCACGCACTGCCGAATGGGGATCCGCCGCTCGGGCATAGGCTCACACCCTTTGTGTTATTACCCTTCGCTGCTGTAAGGCTTGATGTCGATTTTGCAGCCGGTCAGCCGGGCGGCCAGGCGGGCGTTTTGCCCCTCCTTGCCGATGGCCAGCGAAAGCTGATCGTCCGGCACGATTACACGGCAGCTTTTGCCGTCCTCCAGCATGTCGACGCGCAGCACCTCGGCCGGCGAAAGAGCCGCCGCCACAAAGTCGGCCGGATCCTCGCTGTATTTGATGATGTCGATCTTCTCGCCGCGCAGTTCCTCGATGATGTTGCCGACGCGCGCGCCTTTGGCGCCGACACAGGCGCCAATGCAGTCCACGTTGGGGTCGGTCGACCAGACGGCGATTTTGGTGCGCTGGCCGGCCTCGCGCGAAACGCTTTTGATTTCGACCGTGCCGTCATGAATCTCGGGCACCTCGAGCTCAAACAGGCGCTTGACCAGTCCCGGGTGTGTCCGGGAAATGAGAATCATCGGCCCCTTATTGGACTTGCGCACCTCCACCACGTAGACGCGGATGCGCTCACCCAGACGCAGATTGTCCTGCGGCACCTGCTCGTTGGGCACAAGCAGCGCCTCAATTTTATCGTTTTTCCCGCCGCCGATTTCCAGCACGGCGCTGCCCGTGCGGGCGTCGAACCGGCTGACCAGCGCCGAGAGAAGCTGGTGCTCCTTGGAGGTGAACTCCTCGAATACGAGGCCGCGCTCGGCCTCACGGATGCCCTGGATGATGACCTGCTTGGCCGTCTGTGCGGCGATGCGCCCGAAGTCACGGGGCACGATGGGCAAACGGACAATGTCGTCGGGCTGGGCGTCGGGCTTCAGCGCGGCGGCGTCCTCGACCGAGATTTCCTCCTCGGGATCCTCCACCGTCTCGACCACCGTTTTTTCCTGAAACATGCGGATTTCGCCCGCCTTGTCGTCCATCTCGACCACGATGCGATCGGTGGCGCCGACATGATCGCGCTTAAATGCGGAAATCAGCGCCTGTGTAATTTTTTCCTCCATCAGCGCTTTGGGGATACCCTTTTCGCGCTCAATCTGTGCGATCGCATCGAAAAATTCGGCGTTCATGATGTCAGCACTCTCTCCTCATCGCGTAAACACGCACAATTCATAAAAACGGTTCGTGTAGAACCAATCAAAAGTCAACCGAAAGCGAAAACGCATCCCCGTCCTTTTGCCAAAAGCGCGTGGAGCCTGGCCGCCGCAACGGACAGGTTCTCGCTCTGCTGTTTTTGGCAAAAGCGTTGAAATCCAATCTTTCGGGGATTCACTTCCCGAAGGATTGTCTCTGCGAGACCCGCAGGGCGAGGTCCTTCACTTTTAAAAAAGAATTTTTCAAAAGTCCTATTTCCACTCAAACTGCAGATGCGCCAACGCCACCTCGGCGGGCGCGAATGTTGTCTGCCCGTCCAGCGTAATGACGCGGGTATCCGGATCATAGCCGGTCAGCACACCGGCGAATTCCCGACGGCCGTCACGGGGCGCGTATAGCTTCACCACGATTTTGGCGCCCATAAAAGCCTGAAAGTCGGAGGGACGCTTGAGCGGCCGCTCCAGCCCGCAGGAGGAGACCTCCAGCACATAGGCGTCGGGAATGGGGTCGACCTCGTCGAGGAGGGGATCCAGGGCGCGGGAGACCGCCTCGCAGTGCTCGGTCGATACGCCGCCTTCACGATCAATGTACAGTCGCAGTACACGCCGTCCGCCCTCGCGGACATACTCTACATCCCAGAGCGAACAGCCCTGCGCCTCGACCACCGGGCGGCTCAGCGCAAAAACTTTATCCGCGATGACGCTCATGCACTCACATCCTTACTGCGCGGGCGCGAGCCCGTCTAACCCGTTGAAAAGGCATCGGTTTCCCGCCACTTGTCACCGTTCGGGCAACGAACGTCGACGCGGCCAGTGCCAAAAAAGAGAGTGGGACAAGCCCACTCCGATTACTGCATCATTCCAACGTAGCACATTATATCACACTTTGATTGAAATGCAAGGGAAAATTGAAGATTATCGCGGATGATTCTATTCGGAGCGTGCCGTCCGGCGGCGTCATTGGGGGGGGATGGCGCGCGACTAGGATTCCATCTGCTTGCCCAAAAAACCGGAAACGGTTTGCGCCAACTTGTATTCGGTGTCGCCCAACATGGCGCTGCCCTCACCCAGCACAAACAGCACACAGCCCGAAACGTCGCCCTCGGCGATGATGGGCGCGGCCAGTCCGACAAAGTACTTCTCCACGCCGTCGGTCACATAGACCTTGTTTTCACCCTGCTTATATTGGTAGATTTGCCGGCTCTCCATGATCCGCTCCAGCTCTTCGCTCAGACGCTTGTCCATCAGGTCGCGTTTGGAGTTGCCCGACACGGCGATGACCACGTCGCGGTCGGTCACAGCGCTCATGAACCCGCTGGTTTTGTTGAGGCTGTCGCAAATTTGGGCGGCAAACGACGCCAATTCTCCCATCGGGGAATATTTTTTGAAGATGACCTCGCCGTCTTTGTCTGTGTAAATTTCCAGCGGGTCGCCCTCACGGATTCTCATGATTCTGCGAATCTCCTTGGGGATGACGACACGGCCGAGGTCGTCAATTCTTCTCACAATTCCTGTCGCTTTCACACTCTTGCCCTCCTGTCAGCGTTTATGGGACGGGGTTCTGCAAGTAGTATCCGTAGGAATTGCCAGTTTATACAGATTGTGAGGGAGGAAGGTTTTGGCGGCTGTCTCAACGAGTCGGAGCCTGTCGGCGGCTCGTTTTTTATGGCTTGTAGACAAGGGGCCTTTTGTGATAAACTGGAGAAGACCTTAAATTGTGTCTTCTGCTGCAGACCGGCGCGCCGCCCGTCTGTTTAGATTTTTTCGGAACAGGGGGATTCCTATGCATACCGAAACTGACGTTTCAACCCGGGAGCAGACAGGCCTCCATATGATCTGCTGCTCTGTGCCCGACGAGAGCCGATGGTCTCCGGCCGGTTGGGACGCTCTCCGAAAAAGCGGGGGACGCGGTTTGGCCGCCTGCCGCCAAATGCGCGAGGGCGCCCGCCTTGTGCTCGCCTACGACATCGACTCGCTGGTCTCGCTGCACGCCATCCTGCCTACGCTCACGCCCGGCGGATTTCGAACCGTTCTGATCCGGCTGGTTGACGCCCTGTTGTGGATCGAGCGCAACCCCGCCCTGTCAGCCGAGCATCTGAGCGGTTCGTTTGACAGAATGTTTGTTGACGCCGACACGCTCGACGTGCATCTGATTTATCAGCCGCTGGCCATCACCGATGCGCCCGGCAGCCGGCTCGTCTTCGAGCGCCTATTAAGGGAAAAGCTGCTGAGCGCGCTGGTCGGGCATCAGAACCTGGAGGACGACGTGAATCAGGCCGTGCGCGACGATTTGGCGTCGGGTCAAGTGCCGCTCGCCGTCATTCGGGATAAGCTAGCGGCGTCCTGCGGCGCGGACGGCAGGCAGGCCCTCGAGCCCATCGACGAACCGGCCCCGCTCCCCCACCTTGAGCCGCCGGACCCCTTCTTCGCCGTGGCCGACCCCCGGGAAGCGCCCCGCCCCGATCCTGTGCCTGAGCCTGTTTACACGCCCGCGCCGCCTGACCCCGGTTTTCGACCGCATTTGGCGCTGGAGTTGGCCGGTGCGCCCGGCGTTTTCTCCCTGATCATCGACCGTCCCGAATACATATTGGGCAAAAGCCCAAAAGCCGCACACGGGGTCATTCCGCAAAGCCCGTTCATCAGCAAGCGGCACTGCGAGCTGCGCTGGGTCGGCGGACACACCTATCTCACCGACCTAAACAGCTTGAACGGAAGCTGCGTCAACGGGATCCCGCTGGATGACGGGGAGAGCCGGCCGGTACGCGCCGGGGATCTGCTGCGTCTGGCCGACTGCGATTTTGTGCTGCGCGCCATTTAAGAGTGATGACAACAAACAGCGGGCGCGTCACCTTTCGGTGACGCGCCCGTTACGTTGCAAGGATCATTTTATTTCTTTCCGCCCCAAAACACCGCATCCCAACGCAGCGCGTCGGACATGCCCTGCTCCAGGGACAATTCGGCTTTCCAGCCCAGCAGCGCAAGTGCGGTATCGGCGTTGGCGTAAGCGCCCGCCACGTCGCCCGGACGGGGCGGCAGCTCCTGAACCGGCACCTCTTTTTCGGTGACCGTCTCAAAAGCGCGCACAAACTCCCGTACAGTCACACCGCGCCCGGTGCCCAAATTGATGACCGCGAACGGCAATGCGCCGCCGGTTTGGACGAAAACGTCATCCATCCGCTCGACGGCGTGAATATGCGCCATGGCAAGATCCCAGACGTGGATATAGTCACGGATGCCCGAACCGTCGCGCGTCGGCCAATCGACGCCGGTCAGGGGGAACACGCCGCCGGTCGCCGCGGCGCGCAGCAGCACGCCCAGAAGGTGCGACGGGGTTTCGGCATAAGCGCCGGTGCGCATGTCCGGATCGGCGCCGATGGGGTTGAAGTACCGAAGCGAGAGGCCGCGCATGCCATAGGCCGCGCAAAAATCCTCCAAAATGATTTCTATCATCCGTTTGGTGCGCCCATAGGGGCTTCCCGGCGCGACAGGGTCGCTCTCCGTGACCATATGTCCGTCGGCCGCGCCGTAAACCGACGCCGTCGAACTGAAAATGATATTGGGACAGTCAAGCTCGCTTAAGGTCTTGAACAGCACGGCCGACTTGGACACGTTGTTCATATAGTAGGCATAGGGATCGGCCACCGACTCGGGTACGCTGATATACCCGGCCAGGTGGATGGCGTGCTTGATCTCGGGATGCTCGCTCAAAATCCGGCGTAGAAGCGCTTCGTCGGCGATGTCGCCCTCATAGAAAATACGCCCCTCGGTAAAGGCACGGCACCCCTGTACCAGAGAATCCAAAATGACCGGTACGTGCCCCCGATCCAAAAGCGCCGAGCAAACGGTGCTGCCGATGTAACCTGCCCCGCCGGTGACCAAAATTTTCACAAAAATCCCTCCACTTATTACAAGATGATTTCCTCCCGTATTATACACTCTTCCCGCGTCCGTGACAATTGCCCGATTCCCGCCATCCTGCCAAACTTGGCTGCACACTCCCTTCCCCCATAAATTCGTGTGTTCCTGCCTTTGACAGCCACAGGAAGCGGCGGTATAATAACACCGAAGAGTCGAGTCGACGCGCAAGGAGTACAGTGAGCGCAGTGGGCGGCTAAACCAAGACAGCGCCG
>JAVBPF010000091.1:0-5291 GCA_031549735.1 Oscillospiraceae bacterium | reverse complement strand
CTTTTTCAGCCGGTTGTTTTCTTTCTCCAGCTCTTTGAGACGTCGCGCTTCAGACGGATGCATCCCGCCATAGGATTTCCGCCAGCGATAGTATATCGCCTCGCTGATGCCCTTTTCACGGCAACTGTCAGCTATGCTTCTGACTTGTCCCTGCCTGATTTCTACGTCTCGCAGTATCCCAACAATCTCTTCCGGTTGGTACGTCTTTCGTGGCATGACCTTCATCCCTTTTTTCGGTATTCTACCACGGCATCCCTCTACACGCAATTGGCCCGGTTCTCGGGGGGCAGGTCACCCCGCAACACTCGAAATACAACTCCCTTCTAAATCCGTCAAGCCATCTCCTCCACCAATTCCTCCCTCTCACTCCCACCCACTTCACCCTATACTCACCGCTTCCCTCCCCGTCGGAGGGAAATCGGTGAGAAAAACGTCCTTTTTCTCCAAATCACCGGACATAAAGAAAACCCTGTAACCGTTGTGGTCACAGGGTTTCTTTCTGGTTGCGGGAGGGGGATTTGAACCCCCGACCTCCGGGTTATGAGCCCGACGAGCTACCGAACTGCTCTATCCCGCGATATTGATTGGTGCCGGAGACCGGGCTCGAACCGGTACGACCCTTACGGATCACGGGATTTTAAGTCCCGGGCGTCTGCCAGTTTCGCCACTCCGGCGTGCTCCGTGCAAAACAGATTATACTTTATAACCGTGCCATCTGTCAACCCCCCTACAAAAATCAATAGAGAGTCGCCGGAAACAATCCTCCTTTCAGGCCAAAGACTCATGTACCGCCCGATCCCCTCACGGCGCGGTGCCTGCACTGCCGTGCTGGGACAAGGAGAAGGCAGGCGCGGCGAACGGGCATGTCACCACGCCTAGGGCGAACAGAGTTGCGGAGGCGACGTCCTCCAGAATCGATACAACAATTAAGGGCGCGCCGTCTGGCGCGCCCTTAAAAAAACCTAAATCCTATTCGTCGTCCTCTTCGTGCTGCTGTTTGGTCTCCTCAATGACCTTTTGCTGGATGTTGGCCGGGGTTTCCTCGTACCGCTCAAAGGTGAACGAGAAGGAGCCGCGCCCCTGAGTCATCGAACGAAGATCAATGGCATAGGCGGTCATTTCAGCCATCGGCACCTCAGCCTCGACCACTTGGGTGCCGTCCTCGCCGGGATTCATGCCCATCACGCGGCCGCGGCGCTTGTTCAGGTCGCCAATGATGTCGCCCATATACTGATCGGGGATGAATACCTTCAGGTTGCCCACCGGCTCCAGAAGCACCGGGTTGGCCGTCGGCAAACCGTTTTTGTAGGCGATACCGGCCGCCGTCTTAAAGGCCATCTCGCTCGAGTCGACGTCATGGTAAGAACCGTCGACCAATGTGGCCTTCAGGAACACCACGGGGAATCCGGCCAAAACGCCGCGCTGGATGCGGTCGCGCAGGCCCTTTTCCACGGCGGGATGGAAGTTCTTTGGTACGCTACCGCCGAAGATTTTCTCTTCAAAAATGAGCTCTTCGGTGTCGCCCGGCTCGAATTCAATCCAGACGTGACCGTACTGGCCGTGTCCGCCCGATTGTTTCTTGTGTTTGCCCTCGACCTTGACCTTCTTGCGGATTTTCTCGCGGTAGGGCACGCGGGGCGGAGCCAGCTCAACCTCGACGCCAAACTTGTTTTTCAGGCGAGAGCAAAGTACGTCGATATGGATGTCGCCCATACCGGACAACACCATCTGTTTGGTCTCGGCATTTTGCACCATCGTGAAGGTGGGATCCTCATCGGACATGCGCGTAAGTCCGGACGCGATTTTTTCTTCGCCGCCCTTGATCTTGGGAGAGATGGCCATGCTGTAGCAAGGCTCGGGGAAGAACATCGGGGCCAAAGACACGACACTACCCTGCGCGCAGAGCGTATCGCCGGTTTTGGTATCGGCGAGCTTGGCCACAGCGCCGATATCGCCGCAGCAAAGATCTCCGGTTTCGGATTTGTTTTTGCCCTTGACCAACTGCAGACGTCCGATTTTTTCGTGGCCGCCGGTTCGCGCGTTGATCATGGCAGTGTCGGCCGACATTTTACCCGAAACGACCTTGAAGAAGGAGAACTTACCGTATTGGTCGGACAGCGTCTTGAAAACGAAGGCGCGCGCCGGGCCGTTTTCCTCATACTTGACTTCGACTTCCTGACCGTCCGGCGTCGTCCCGATTTCAGCGGGATGCTCGAGCGGCGTAGGCGCGTAGTCCAGGATACCGGACAGCAGCGCTTCCACGCCCAGACCGGTCAGAGCCGATCCGCAGAATACCGGCATCAGGCTCATGCCGACAACGCCGGCGTGAATGCCCGCTTTGAGTTCATCGGCGCTAAAGGTCTCACCGCCGAAGAACTTATCCATCAGTTCTTCCGAGGTCTCGGCCACGTTCTCGGCCAACAGCGCGTACATCTCTTCGACGCGCGCTTCCATCGAGGCGGGCACAGGCATTTCCTCGGTTTTATTGCCGTTCATCTTATAGGCCTTGCGTGTGACGATGTCCACGATGCCGACCGTCTTGTCGCCTTCGACAATGGGAATGACGACCGGGCAGACCGCGATACCAAACTGCTCACGCAACGCGGCAAAGACCTTGTAAAAATCGGCGTTCTCTTCGTCCAGTTTAGAGATGAAGAACATACGGGGCATCTTGTGGTTCTGGAGTAATTTGAAGCTCTTTTCGGTGCCGACGCCGACGCCGCCCTTGGCGTTGAGGACAACGACTCCCGCCTCCACGACACGCAGTGATTCAATGACCTCACCCACAAAGTCGAAGTAACCCGGGGTATCAATCACGTTGATTTTTTTGCCGGAAAACTCCACAGGCAGGGGGGTTGCCGAAATAGAAATTTGGCGGCGGATTTCTTCCGGGTCGTAGTCGCTGATTGTATTGCCGTCGGCGATCCGGCCCAATCGGTCACACCCATGGGTCAGAAAGAGCATGCTTTCCACTAGGGATGTTTTTCCGTCGCCTCCGTGTCCCAGTATGCTGACGTTGCGGATGTCGGTCGCGCTGATCATGAACGCACTCTCCTCGCAGTAACATATCCCAATCGAATCAGGATCGTGTATCATCAAATTGATGTGCACACTAATTTGAATTATAGTATAGATGATTGTGGATTTCAACAATTATTTATCGCTGTGAGTACTGAATTTGTGAAAGCGTCACAAACGAAAGCGGCTTAAGGGAAAATGTATTCCCATAAGCCGCCCCAAGTCTCCCGGACGTATAAAGGCTCCCTGTGATTTACAGCGCGAGCGTACCGTTTTCACCAATGAGAAGCAGCATAATGCGTTCCTCCTGCCCCGTCTCGGCGTTGACATAGACAAGACAGTCCTGTCCGTCCTTCGTCTTGCATATGAATTCATGACAGAAGATTTCGCGGGCGCCGCCGGTGGGAATCAGCGCCTGCTTGTAGGCACTAACCGAGAGGCGGGGAGAGAGGTTCTTCTGCGCCGCGTCACGGGTGATTTTTGCCTCCGGCAGAGAGCGCTTGGTGTGATTGAGCAGATACCCGCGGGATTCGAACCCAGTTATTTTTCCGGTATCCATGGCGATCCGAACCTTGACCAGATCTGAATAGCACACCACATCCTTCTGCGCATAAGCAAAGTTGATGACCATGGTGTTGTTATATTTCTCCCAGTAACTCTCGGTCATATCCTTGAAACCGTTCTTTTGAAGAAACTCCCGCGCGTTTTGTATTGCCTGTTCGTTGCTCACGTTTTCAGCGGTAACCATCCGCGACGAGAGAAGGTTCAACACGAAACCGCCCCGCCGCGTCACATCGACGGTCAGTTCACCGCCGTCGACCAGTCCACTGAAGGTGTACACGGGGATCTTTTCGCCGCTCTCACTCTCCAATCGAAGCGCCTCGGGCATCAACTCGAGGAATTCGGCTGCTTTCAGTTTGGCTTCCTCGGCGGTCAGCTCGGATTGGCCGTTCAGAAAGGTTGATTGTCTCGTGTCCATGTGCGCCGAGAAAGGGCCGTCATAGACCAATGACGGGAATTCCGGGAATTCGCTTTCCACATCGGAGAAAAACTCCGTGCCGGCGGACACCATGCGCATGCTCTGCGAGGCGTCGCGTTCGGCTGAGAGCACCGAGCCGATCGGCAATCCCTCCTCATGGATGACGGCCTGCAATGTGGCCAGTTGCAGCGCCAGCTCATGGGCGGTTGCAGCCAGCTCCCCAAGATTCTGGTCGTCATGATCGGAAATGGACTGGCCGTAGGCCGACAGCTTGACCAGCGCATGGGAATAGTCTCCCACTCGCGCCAAAAACCGCGCGGTGTTCTCCAGCTCAACAAAGGAGTAGGGGAGTCGTGAAAGCGCCGCGCCGGCGTCGGCGGCCTGACGGGAGACCTCGACCGACAGCGCCGACATCATACCGGGCGAGGTGGCGTATTGCCCCTTGGTCAGTGCGGTGTCGATACTGTCGACGGCGGAGCAGAGCTGGGCAAAGGCCTGCTGATAGTCATATTCGATGGTTTTCTGGTAGGCGCGGGCCTGCATCCAGCCTGAAACGGCGAATACCGAGAGTATGACCATCAGCGCTGAACCGTAGCTGACCAGCCGAATCAGAGCCCTTCGGCTGAGATGAATTTTTTTCATAGACGATTGACCTCCCCTGAACTGTCGATGGGTTTGGTGCGTGGCACGGCCGATTCCCGCTCCCGGTCGCTGGGCAGCGCGGTATGACCGGGCGCCTGATGAAAGAGAGCAGCGTTGAACACCTGAGAAGAAAGCTGTCCGGCATAATGGAGAACCGACGGGGGAAACGCGGTGGTCATGGACGGCTGCAGCGCGCGTTCTCCGACACCACGCGCCAGCAAATTCACGTAGGCGCGTTCAATCGAGAGCCGTGTGTCGAGATCGGGGCCGATGCGCCCCACGGTGTCGCCCGTCCGGGCGATCAGCGGGCGGGCCGGATTGGCCGGCGCTTCGGGATTCAGCCGATCCTGCACACGGTTGAGAGTGTCGTTGAAGTTGTTTTGCTGTGCGGGGGTACGCGCCCGTTCGTCCATCGGCGTGGGGATTGGATCGGCACGCTGGGCCGGTGCGGGGATATCCATAGTCGCCACTCCTTTTCAAACCGCCGTTTCCGGTTTCGTGTGTGGACTTTTCGTGTGGATGAAATCGTATTCATATTGAGTTTTCCCCTGAGACGTGGCAACTATGCGGATAAAAATCGGAATGACGAGTTGGCTGTGAATTGACTTTGGCGCCGCCGAACAATATAATGGACAGGGTCTCGGTCGGTTTT
>JAVBPF010000018.1:0-3610 GCA_031549735.1 Oscillospiraceae bacterium | reverse complement strand
CCTGATAATCCAGCTTCATCATGTGCGCGAACAGTTCACCGGAAAGGTCGGCCTCGCTCATGCCCTCGCGGAGAAGCCCGGGCACCACGTTTTCCAGGATGTCGCCGTGCTGCCGGCCCGAAAGCTCCATACAGCTCAGTTCATAGGCGCTTTTGACCGCCCGCGCCCGCGCGATGGCCGGATCGGCCGTCAGCAACTCGCCGATATGGACATGCTTTTTAAGCCGGCCGAGGATATCCAGCGTCATGGTGCGCGTCTCGACGCAGGCGCGCGGGCAGTCCTTGTCTATAAACCCGAGCAAATCACGGTAGGTTTTCATCGGATAAATGTCGAGAAGCGGACTCTGCCGCCGCGCCAGCTCATAGCTGGTACGCACAAGGTAGGCGTACTCACCGTCCCGTCTCAGGACGAACACGCCGTTTTGCAGAGTGTCGGTAAGGTAAAACTGATTGAGCTTGTCCACAAAAAACGCGGCGTCCCAATCGCCGTATTGCTTGCCGAGAAGCGTGTGCACACGACCGATGCGGTCGAGCAATTCCTGTTTTTCCGGATGACCTGTCATATTTCATGCTCCTGTGATAGAATAGATGCGGACATCGGTCCGTCTGAGCTTTCTATTGTAACACATACTGCGGCGGTTGGCAAAGCTTCAAAAGGGTTCGTTGTATGCGGGCGCTTCCATGGTCGCGAAGAGGGGAGAACGGCGGCTTGTACAAAATATTCCTCGTCGAGGACGACAACACCATCGCGGGCATTCTGCAATCGCAGTTGAGCCATTGGGGCTACGAGGTGCAATGCGCGTCTGATTTCCGGGACGTACTCAACCAGATGATCCGCTTCGCGCCCCAGCTTGTGCTGCTGGACATCTCGTTGCCGCACCGCAACGGCTTCCACTGGTGCCGGGAAATTCGAATGCATTCACAGGTGCCCATCCTCTTCCTCTCCTCGGCCGGTGACAGTATGAATATGATTGTGGCCATGAATCTGGGCGCCGACGACTTCATCGCCAAGCCGTTCGACCTGCCGGTGCTGGTCGCCAAGGTGCAGGCGCTTTTGCGCCGCGCCTATGAATTTGAAGAACCTGTCGAGCTCATCGAGCACCGGGGCGTCGTCTTTCATCCCGGGGACGGCACGGTTCATTTCGACGGGCAGCGTGTCGAGCTGACGCGCAACGAACACCGCATCCTGCACACACTGATGCTTGCGCGCGGGCAGACCGTGTCGCGTGAGGAACTCATGCAGCGCTTGTGGGAGAGCGACAGCTACGTCGACGACAACACTCTGACCGTCAACATGACCCGTCTGCGCAAGAAGCTCGAGGGCATCAGCGTCCGGAATTTTATCGTCACACGCAAAAGCGAAGGATATCGGGTGGATTGAGATGAAACGCACTCTGAGCCTCTTTTTTCGATATATCATTGACCGGCGGCGTGTGATCGCCACGCTTTGTCTGATGCTGGCGGCTTTCGCGACGGTGATCGCGCTGTACGCCCTGCCGTTGTCGGCGGTGGGTTACGCCGCGCTCATCAGTCTATGCATTGGCCTGGCGGCCTGTGTGTGGGGCTTTGTCTCCTCCGTCCGACGGCACGCTGCGCTTTCCGAGCTCATGAACCGCGTTGAGTTGGGTCTGGACAGCCTGCCCGAGGCCGACACCCTCATCGAAGCCGATTATCAAGCGCTGCTGGCCCGCCTGCATTCGGAGCACCGGCGTCTGGCGGGAGACCACCGCAGGAGCCTGGCTGACATGGGCGACTACTATACGCTCTGGACACATCAGATCAAGATGCCGCTGGCGGCGCTCGACCTGCTGATTCAGACCGGCTGCCGGGACAAGCAGATTTTGCAGGCCGAGCTGTTCCGCATCGAGCAGTATGTGGAGATGGCGCTGAGCTACATCCGGCTGGAGAGCCGTGACAGCGACTATGTGCTGCGATTGTGTCCGCTCGACCCCATCCTCCGGCGGGCGGTGCGCAAATACGCCAAGCTGTTCATTCTCAGCGACGTAACATTGACATACGAAGGCACCGACCAAAGGGTGCTGACCGACGAAAAGTGGCTGGGCTTTGTGCTGGAACAGCTGTTGTCCAATGCCGTCAAATATGCGCCCGGCGGACAGGTAACCCTCGGGGCGCGTGACGGACAGCTCTTTCTCCGCGACACCGGCCTCGGCATCGACCCCGGCGACCTGCCACGCGTATGCGAGAAGGGCTTCACCGGTTACAACGGCCGGCAGGAGGAGCGCTCGACCGGACTGGGGCTTTATCTATGCAAGCGGATTCTGGATCAGCTGTCGCACCGCTTGTCGCTCCAATCGGAGCCCGGGCGCGGCACAACTGTGACGATTGAATTCCCCCAAGAGGATTTTATCCTCGAATGACCTTGTGATGGTGTCCTTCGTTCCCTGTAGTGGCCGCACACCGGCCGACCTGCCGAACGATTCACCGGACGAAACCGATCCACTAATATACCGGCGTCCTGTAGGGGGCGACGCCCACATCGACCCGTCGTTCCGGTCCGCTTACAAAACCGTAAGGATAACCGGCCGAAACGTAAGCCACAGCGATGGCAGCGCGCTTCCGCATTCGGTTAGGATAGGGGTGCAACAATCAAAGGAGGGGTTTCATGCCTATCTTGGAAGTTCTGAATGTGGAAAAAGTCTACACCACACGCTTTGGCGGCCAGAAGGTGCGCGCGCTGGCCGAGGTCTCCTTCACCGTGGATCCGGGCGAATTTATCGCCATCATGGGCGAGTCGGGCAGCGGCAAAACCACATTGCTCAACATCATCGCCACACTGGACAAACCCACGCTCGGCGAAGTGCTGCTGTCGGGCCGGAGCCTGACCGCCATCTCGGAAAAGCAAATGGCGGCCTTTCGCCGCGACAACCTCGGGTTTGTGTTCCAGGATTTCAATCTGCTGGACACCTTCTCGGTGCGCGACAACATCCTGCTGCCGCTGGTGCTGGCGGGGCAGGATCACCGGGATATGGAGCCAAAGCTCAGCGAGCTCGCCGCACGTCTGCGCATCGACGACCTGCTCGACAAGTTCCCCTACGAAATCTCGGGCGGCCAAAAGCAGCGCACCGCCGTGGCGCGCGCGCTCATCACCGAACCGCAGCTTGTGCTGGCCGACGAGCCGACCGGCGCGCTGGATTCCCGCGCCAGTGAAAGTCTGCTGCGTTTGTTCACCGAGATCAACGCGCTGGGGCAGACCCTGCTGATGGTTACGCACAGCATCAAGGCCGCCAGCCACGCCGGGCGGGTGCTGTTCCTGCGCGACGGCGCCATCTTCCATCAGCTCTACCGCGGCACCATGAACGAACACGAGCTGCACAAAAAGATTTCGGACACGCTGGTGGTGCTCTCGGGCGGTGATCGGCATGAATAAGCTGTTTTTCGCCCGCATGGCTGCACAAAACCTCCGCAAGAACAAACGCACCTATGTCCCGTATCTGCTCACCTGCATTGGCGCGGTGGCCATCTATTACATCGTCCACGCGCTGCGCCACGATCCTTCGGCCGGCGACATCACCAGCCAGTTTTTGCAGATCGGCCTGTATGTCCTGATGATCTTTTCGGTATGCTTTCTCTTCTACACCAACAGCTTTCTG
>JAVBPF010000024.1:0-15767 GCA_031549735.1 Oscillospiraceae bacterium | reverse complement strand
GTTCGGTCCGGGATTGTCCTTTTTGCAGCCGTTTTTCGCCGGGGTGTTTATCTTGCTGTCGGGCTTGTCATCCCGATTCGCGCGCGACAACGTCCGGCGCGGCGTGCAGACCCTGTGCTGCGCTTTTTTGGTGTCTGTGGTGACCGGACTGTTCGGCATCACCATCGAGTTTGGTATCCTGCACTGTCTGGGCGCCATGATGATGCTGCATGGGCTGTGGCCGTCGTCCTGGCGGCGTCCGGCGTGGCTGCCGCACTGGCTGCCCGCCTTCTTGTGGAGCGGATTGTTTGTCGTTTCCTTCTTCTTCTTTCCCCGCCCGGCCGGAGACTCGCTGTCCGACGTGCCCTATCTGTATGTGCTGGGGCTCGTTCCCAAGACATGGGGCACGGCCGCCGACTACTTCCCGCTGCTGCCCTGGTTCTTCCTGTACGGGCTGGGCGGCGAGCTGGGCAAGCTCGTGGTGGCGGGGCGTCTGCCGCGCTGGTTCTACGGCCTGCGGATTCCGCTGCTGCCCGTCATCGGGCGGCACACGCTGCTCATCTATATGGTGCATCAGCCGGTGGTGTTGGGGGTTTTAATTCTCATCACCGGTCGGGGAATATAGTTTTTGTCAAGGCGTTTTGGTTTACAGGCTTTGTTTTGTTGCCACGCACGGCGTTTTGCTTGCCTTGTTCGTGACGCCTTCATGATTTCCCGATTTTGGGAATCCTGGTGTAGGGGCGGCCATTGGCCGTCCGTTTATCGGGCGGTGTGACAACGTTTGGCCGT
The DNA here is from genome assembly GCA_031549735.1 of Oscillospiraceae bacterium. Taxonomy (GTDB): domain Bacteria; phylum Bacillota; class Clostridia; order Oscillospirales; family UBA929; genus JAVBPF01. Next base: position 14,999 of record JAVBPF010000024.1, on the reverse strand, counting down.
GTACCTTGGGCGCGAAAAAAGGGCGACCACAAGGCCGCCCCTACGGGATATAGGTTGATATCATGGCGGGCGAACACAGTTCGCCCCCAGGGTGTAGACAAAGTCTACACCCTGGTCGATTTGGCGGCCGAGTACGCCAAATCTGTCACTGCGGTGGGTGATTAAACGCGAAAGCGGGGGCGGGCGGCCCCCTTTCACGCTATCCCCCCGCCTATTCTGCTTGCGATACCCTTTTGTCTACAGTCTGCGGGCGAACACGGTTCGTCCCTACCGGGTTTCGAGACAAACCACACGCGGGCAACGGAGCGGGCGAACACGGTTCGCCCCTACCGGGTCGACATCGACACAGTCCCTTCGCTCCTCACGCCGCGTAGGTGGGCGGAGCGGATGACGGCGCACCGTTGGGCGCCTTGCTCATCTCCTCGCGCAGCCACGCGCCCTCCTGCTCTCCCAGCATGGCCAGCAGCTGGCCGCCCGTCGCGTTCCGGTACCGGTAGGTCTCCACGTAGTTTCGCAGCGCCGCGTTCAGCGCCCCGTCGCCCATCATGTTATTGAGCTGCTTCCAGAGCAGCAGTCCGTCCATGTAGACCGACAGCGAATAGACCATGGAATCAGGGTACTCATACACCGGCAAATTGACGGCCTCATAGCCGAACCGTTCGTTGAACAGATAGAGATCGTTTTCCTCGCCGATTTCCTCCAGGAACAGCCACGTCGCGTATTCGGCCAGCGATTCGTCCACCCACGGCTCCTCTATCTCATTGTTGCCGACCAGCTGATAGAACCACTGGTGCGCGATTTCATGCGCCAGTACATAGGTCAGTTCGCTCTCGTCACGGAACAGTTCGGTACCGATCTGCACGATGCCGGGATACTCCATGCCGCCGATGTAAAAACCGCTCTCCACCACACGGAAATCTCCGTAGGGATAGGCCCCGAACGTGTCCGAGAAGAAGGTCAGCGCCTGTTTCGAAATGTCGGCCGCATGCGTGCCCATGGCGTCGTCGGCATAGTGATAGACCGTGACGTTCACATCCCCGGCCACAGACGTCTTTTCCGAATAATTCGTCGAGGCGAACCACGTAAAGTCGCGCACATTGGACGCCTCCGCCGTCCAGAGGCCCGTGTCGCCGTCAGGGGTAAAGGTCAGCTGTCCGCTGGAGGCGACGGTGTACGCAATCGGCGCGCGGATGTCCACACGGTAGTCCGCCACACCGCTGAAAAACGGGTCGCCCATGGCATAGTAGGGATCCTCATGCCAGCCGTCGTCATCGTATACGGCGGCGATAGGGTAGCAGTTGGCCAGATTGAACGCGTCGTCATCGTAGCCGAACCGTCCGTTGCAGCGGGGAATGGTGACGACATATTGAAACGTTACCTCGCAGCTTTGCCCAGGCGACAATCCCTCCGCCACAGGCAATCGAAGGATGCTGTTGGTCGGCCCGGTCGTTTCGGCCGAGATCGGCGTTCCGTTGACCGTCACCTGTTCAAACGTGCAGTACCCGGCCGAGAAGCCGCCGGGATAGGCCAGCTCAATGTCGTCCCGCTCGAAGGGCGCGATGACCGCCGTGGCAAAGGCGCTGGCGTAGACATGAAACACAAGCTCATCCAGATCGTCCTGCGACGTATTGATGTAGTTTACAATCTGCTTGGCGCTGAAGCTATAGCGATCGGGCGCGAAGTCGATGCTCAGCGTATAGGTCGTGCGCTCGCCGGTGAAGGCCGGCCATTCTTCCGTGAAGGGCGGCAAACTCTGCCCCGGCGAGGCCGTTGTTTCGGTCTTTCCGTCCGGGTGATAGGTGATGGTGCAGCCGGGCAGCCATGCCCCCAACAGCGCGAGCAGCAGGACAAGGGCAACGGCGCGGATCGTGCGTTTTTTTCGGTTTCGCATGGCGGCCTCCTTGCGGCGGTTTGTGATAGGATGAATTTTATATTGTGTTTGGTGTCATTTGTTTGGTTCATTCCCGATGGTCTGTTATTGGTTTACAATTGCTTTTCTGATTCGACCCCGCCGGGGGACGATGGAGGATGTACCTTTCTCCTGCGATGATGTCAAGCCTCGAGCGCGCCGCGCGGACGTTGAAATAAGTCAGACGCCTGCCGGAAATGCCGACAAGTCATGCGTGAGACGACTTGACCTGTTTTCCGGGTGCGGCGTGGCCTTATTTCGCCTGCGCGTCGACGAGGCTCTTCGATGAGAAAGTCCCCCAAGAATCGTTCAGGGGTACGAGCGTCAAAGACCGTTCAGCCCCCGTTAGCCGCTGCTCCGCATTTTCATATATCTGCGCCTTTTTCGTATCACCATCTCTGGAAAGGAGCGAATCTCTATGCCGACGACACCGATTCTGGCCGTCATGTATGACTTTGACCGGACGCTTTCGCCCCGGGATATGCAGGAATACGCCTTCATCCCGCACCTCGGCCTGACCCCCGCCGCCTTCTGGGAAAAATGCGAGGAGGCCGCGCGGGCACATCATATGGATCCCATTCTGGCCTACATGTGGATTATGCTCCGGCAGGGCCGCGGCAAGACGCTGCTCAACCGCGAGGAGCTGGTCAAGCTGGGGCGTACCGTCGAGCTGTTTCCCGGCGTCGACACCTGGTTTCGCCGTATCAACGCGTACGCGGCGGCGCAAGATGTCTCTGTCGAGCATTATATCATCTCTTCGGGGTTAAGGGAAATCATTGAGGGGACGGCCATCGCGCATGAATTCAAGCGCATTTTTGCCGCCGAGTTCGTCTATGACGAGGACAATGTGCCGGTTTGGCCGGCCATGGCGGTCAACTACACCTCAAAAACACAGTTTTTGTTCCGAATCAACAAAGGTGTGCTCGACGTCAACGAAAACGCGGCCCTCAATGAATTTATGCCCGACGACCGCCGCCGTATTCCTTTCCGCAATATGGTCTACATCGGCGACGGCCTGACCGACGTGCCCTGTATGAAGCTGACGCGCACAAATGGCGGCTTTTCCATCGCCGTGCATGACGGCGGCGATATGCGGCAGGCGCGGGATATGATCGCGCACGGGCGGGTAGACTTTGTGCTGCGCGCCGACTACTCGGAGGGTTCCGAGATGGAGCAGACGCTGTTTGAGATTGTTGACCGCGTGAAGGCCACGCATGTGACCGTCGAGCGGCACATGGCGCATTTGAAGTAGGGCTCTACGCCCACATCGACACGCCGACACGCGGGGGCGCCCTTTGCCCCACCCGCCATGGGCGCCGTAGGGGTCGCGCCCGCATCGACCGGCGTTCCCCTCTGTGCCGCAAGATTTTCCGCATTACAATGACAGGAGTGACCGACTATGTTTCAGTTTTCACTGTCCACCGACCGCGAGGGCTTTACCAACGTCACGCACACCGTGCAGCATCTGGTGATGCAGAGCGGCGTGCGCGACGGGCTGGTCACCGTATTTTGCCCGCACACCACCGCCGGCATGACCATCAACGAGACCGCCGACCCCGACGTCGTCCACGATATGTTGCTCGGGTTGCGCCGCGCCTATCCCGACCGCCCCGAGTTCCGCCACGCCGAGGGCAACTCGGCCGCGCATCTCAAGGCCAGCGCCATGGGCTCGAGCGTCACGGTTATCGTGTCGGAGGGACGGTTGGCGCTGGGCGTGTGGCAGGGGATTTATCTCTGTGAATTCGACGGGCCGCGCACCCGCAAGGTGTATGTGCAGGTAACGAAGAGCCGAGTCGACGCGCAGGGAGTACAGTGAACGCAGTGGGCGGCTAAACCAGGGCAGCGCCGCAGCGCTGACCGTTTAGACACACACGGAGCGAACAGTACGACTGCCCGCGCGGCGCGCTCGAGGCTTGACATCGATGATCCGAAGACGATGTACCTTTCTCCGCGATGAGAAAGGTACCAAAGAATCGCTCAAGGGAGAACCCCCTCCGATTGGGTTCCCCCTTGAGAATCCTCCTCCCTACGGCCAAAGGGATGCGCCCCTTTGGATTCCCCCGGGGTGGACGCGCGGGGAACATTGCGAACGCTATAATCGGAGGAAAGGAGCCGAGGATATGACCGAGAAGGAAAAAGCCCGCCGGGGGCTTCTCTACTACGCCGGTGACCCGGAGCTGGACGCCGAACGCATGGCCTGTAAAGTGTTGTGCCATCAGTTCAATCAACTGCATCCGACCCATTATGCCGAACGTGAGGCGCTTTTGCGGCGGCTTTTGGGCTCGGTGAAGGACACCTTTTGGATTGAGCCGACGTTTTGGTGTGACTACGGCTACAATATTTCACTGGGCGACCATTTTTACGCCAATCACAACTGTGTTATTCTGGACTGTGCGCCGGTCACCTTCGGCGAACATGTCCTTTTGGGCCCGCAGTGCGGGTTGTACACGGCCAATCATCCGCTGGAAGCCGGGCCGCGCAAGGACGGCTTGGAAACCGCGCGGCCGATTGCCATCGGCGATCACGTCTGGATGGGCGGAAACGTCACGGTACTGCCCGGCGTCACCATCGGCGACCGGTCAATCATCGGCGCCGGGAGCGTCGTCACCGGCGATATTCCCCCCGACGTGCTGGCTGTGGGTGTGCCCTGCCGACCTGTGCGGACGCTGGAGGCCGGGGAGCGGGATAGGGACTGAAGGGTTTTGAGTTTGTTTTTTGCGATTTGTACCGTCTTGAAAAGGGTAGAGAAAGTAACTTTCTCTACCCTTTTTGTTAAGCATCCCAGATTCGATATGAAGGATGTTCTTTCCCAATTATGAGAATCCGGTTACACCGTGTCGACGACGCGCATCAGGATGAGCGAGACGGTCTGTGTGCCCGTCGGTGTGTCGATCAGGGTCACGGTAGAATTGTCGCCCACGTTGACGAGCTGCAGCGTCGAGGTGCCCGTTGTCGTGAATATGGTCTGACCGTATGCGTTGGGCGTCGGAGAGAATGTGCGGCTGCCGAACAGCTCGGCGCCGTTGAGGTAAAGCGCCATGGTCTGGTTGATGTCCTGGTTGAGCAGCTTGTAGAAGGCCACGTACCGCCCGGCGGCCAGCAGCGTGATGGTGGAAGGCGAGGTGAAGGTCATGGTGGCGGGCAACGTCGATGTGTTGGTGAAGGCGACGGGCGCGCCCACCGCGATGGTCTGGGTTCCGATGGCGAAAAAATGTGCCGACTGCGCGGTGAAGCCGGCCGGGCCGGTGGCGCCGGTCGCGCCGGTGGCTCCCGTGGCGCCGGTAGCGCCGGTTAGACCGGTGGCTCCCGTGGCGCCGGTAGCGCCGGTGAGGCCGGTCGCACCCGTGGCACCGGTGGCGCCGGTGAGTCCGGTGGCTCCGGTGGCCGCCGTGTTGGATACGCAACGGAGGGATGTGTTTCGCCCCCGGGCGAGTTCCTTTCGGGATGAGCCGAAAGGAACCAAAGGCTCACTTAAGGGGACCCTTCCGAACGGGTTCCCCTTAAGAATCCTCTCCCCTCCACGGCCAAAGGGTTGCGACCCTTTGGATTCCCCGGGGGGGGTACTGGGGCGCTCCGCGTCGGACGCGTCATGTTTTGTCCTCCCGCGTAGGGTCGGCCCCGTGAGGCCGCCCTATGGCTGTTCTCCGTCCCCGCTACGGCGAAAACTCACAGCTCGGGCAAGATTGCTCCACAAATCGAAATGCGACGGTAAGCGCCCCGTTTTGGTGCACCGTGACTTTGTCCACCAACTCGGTCAGCAGGTGATGGTTCAATCTGAGGATGTTCCGATCGCGGCGCAGTGCGGCCAGCGTCTCATTCTCTGTGCCTTTGTCGGTCAGGGCGCTGCGTTCTTCGATCAGGCAGGCGACGGCGCTTTGATGCCGCGCTGCCTGTTCTGTGAATTTTGCTTTCAACCGTTGATAGGTCTCTCGGTCGATGTCGCCGTTCTTCCAATCGACATACAGGCCGTCGGACAATCTCTGTGCTTTTTGGACAGTCAGCCGCGCGTCGGCCAGCGCTTTGTCGAAACGGCGTGTGTCGGGCGGCGTCCGGGTCGCTTCATCCAGCAGTTCCTCCCAGCCGTCCACCCGCGCGATCTGACTCTGAATCGCCGCCAGCACCGCTGCCTCCAATCTGTCCTCCCGGACGGAGCGCGGGACACACCCCGCCTTTTCGGTATAACTGCGGCAGGCGTAGTATACATGCCCCTTGGCCGATTTGCGCTGCATGGCCTTGCCGCAGTCGTGACAGCGCAGCAGTCCGGCGAACAGGTGAACCTGCCGGCTGCCGTTTGAGGTGCGGGTGCGCCGTGAGAGCAGCGATTCCAGCGTGTCGGCCTCCTCCTGAGAGAACGTCGGCTCATGGGTCTTTTCGCTCCAAAACCATTGTCCCGGCGGCACCGACACCTTGTCGTGCACCTTATAACTCACCACGCGCTGCCGCCCCTGCACCAGATGCCCCCGGTTGACCGGGTCAAGCAGGACACGGCGTACCGTACTGCCCGACCACAGGCCGTCGTTTTGATCTCCGCTCGGGTGGCGGTAGCGCCAGCCCTTGCGCTGTTTGTACGCCGTGGGGTTGGGGACGCCGCGTTCGTTCAAGCGTTTGGCCACACCGCTCAGGCTCAGGCCCTCCCGGAGGATCCAGCTCATCATGTCGCGTTTGACCGGCACGATGTCCGTGTCGGGCACCAGCTTATTCCTATCGTCCGGATGTTTGAGGTAGCCATAGGGCGGGAACGCGCCGATAAATTCACCGCTTCGGCGCTTGGTGTCGAAGGTGCGGCGCACATCGGCGGAGGTCTTGGCGGCATACCGGTCGTTCATCAGGCCGGTGATGGGCACCTCCAGCCCTGTCAACACTTCGGGGTGGGTGAACGTGTCGACCGGAGGGTCGCCCGCGCAGACAAAGCGCACCTGCTTGCGCGGGAACCAAACCTCCAGATAGTAGCCCTGATCGGCATAGTTGCGAAACGCGCGCGACAGCGTCTTGCACAGAACGCAGTTGATCTCTCCCCGTTCGATGTCGGCGATCATGCGCATGAATTCGGCTCGCATGTCGTCGGTGCCGGACAGACCGTCGTCTATGTAGGTTCCGGCCACGGTGTACCGCCCGGTAAACGACCGCGCCAGATACTCGGTCAGGATCTTCTGCTGATTGACGACGCTTTCGCTCTCCTCACTGCCGTCTTCGCGCGACAGCCGGATGTACACCGCGACGCGCCACAGGGTTTGGCTGTCCGGGACGGGTTTTTCGAATTGTTTGCGACGGTTTGATTCCACTGGCATCCCCCCGCCTCATGTATATGAAGCCGGGGGGATGTTTTTGCCGAACGATGGAGGGACAAAGAACCCCTGTGCGCGTAAAAAATACCACACGCTTGGAGACAACTCATCGCATAGCGGCGCGGGTTCCGGCAAATGATAGCATTGATCTTCCGATACGTAATGCGAACGACAGAAACGAGGACAGGTTATGAAACGAATGTGTGTCTTGACGCTCAGCCTTTTGCTGCTTTTCGCGCTCTGCGCCCCGGCGCTGGCCGCCGGCACCAACTGGGGGCTGGGGTTCCACGGCGACGGCGTGCCGCCCTCCGGTATGGCCACGTCGGATGAGCTGAAGCAATATGACGCCGTCTATCTCGGTGATACAACGCAGAAGGTGCTCTATCTGACTTTTGACGCCGGGTATGAAAACGGCAACACCGCGCCCATTCTGGACGCCCTGAAAAAGCACAACGCGCGCGCCACCTTCTTTTTGGTGGGCAATTATGTGAAGAGCAGTCCGGATCTGACGAAACGCATGTGTGACGAGGGCCACACGGTGGGCAATCACACCTATCATCACCCGGATATGTCGAAAATCACCGACGAAGCGGCCTTCCGTGCCGAGCTGGCGTCTCTGGAAGCGCTTTTTGCCGAGACGACCGGACAGGCCATGTCCAAGTTCTATCGCCCGCCGCAGGGTGTCTACAGCGAAAGCAACCTCGAACAGGCCAAGGCAATGGGCTACAAGACCGTGTTTTGGAGTCTGGCCTATGTCGATTGGCTGCAGGACAAGCAGCCGACCCGTGAGCAAGCTTTTAACAAGTTATTGCCGCGCACGCATCCCGGCGCCATTGTGCTGCTGCACAGCACCTCGAGCACCAACGCCGATATTCTGGACGACCTGCTGACCCAATGGGAAGCCGAGGGCTATCGGTTCGGGACGCTGGATGAGCTGTATGCGGGCGGCGGGGTGCCGACCAGCTGATGTTTTAGGGAATCGTTGATTTTCGCTGGACTTCTTTTGTAAAGGATTTTCCCTTGTCGGCTTTTGGGCGATCTGAGAGCCGACAAGGTTACTCGGTTTGTCGTAGAAGCGAATAACATTTTTCGACGTTTTTTGCGGTGGTTTTCCTCCATGCCGGGGCACGTTTCAGGGTGGTTATTTAGTTGTATGCAGAAGTAGTTATGTTGTTTTCTGCGCGTTTTGACGCTCCGGACGGGGTTGGTTGATTCCTTTGCTTCCCTTTGGCGGCAATGGGTTGGTTGGATTTCGGGGCTCAGTTTTGTTTGTTCTGTTTCTCGTATTTGGGAAACTTGGCGTTTGATTGTGTTTGTCCCCTGCCGGGGGACGGGAGGACGGTCCTTTCTCCTGCGATGATGTCAAGCCTCGAGCGCGCCGCGCGGCCGGAGAAATACGTCTGACACCTTCCGGAAATGCCGCCGGGCCTTGCGTGAGGCGACCCGCCCTGTTTTCCGGGTGCGGCGTGGCCAACTTTCACCTGCGCGTCGACGAGGCTCTTCGATGAAAGGTACCAAAGAATCGCCTTGAGGAGCGAGGTTTGCTTTATACGCAGATTGCCTTGGCGCAGACGTTCCCATGCGGGCTTGGCCGGTTGAGGCACAGCCCCCGAAACGGTGAGGTCAAAGGTGTCGGATGGCGGGTGGTTTCGCAAGTCACACTCCCTATCCCTTGACGGCTTGGTGCGGTTGTGGTCAAACGCGGGCCGATGTGGGCATCGGCCCCTACAGGGGATTCCTAACCTGTGGATGGAACCCCGCCCCTACGATGTTGAGCGTGCTAAAAGGAACGCAGAGCCTGACGGCTCCGCGTTCCTTTGTTGGTTGTGTTCCGGCGCGTCAGGGATGACGCGCGTTGCGGTCTGCGATCACCAGGATTCGTCCTCGTCGATACCGTATCCCATGGCGGTCATATAGGCGTCGTACAACTCCATCGGCCCGTTGGACATGGTGGTATAGCCGGTCAGGCTGGGGAACACGATATCGGCCGTCGAGTAGCCGATGGTGGCTTCGGAGGTTGTCGCAAAAGCCACCTTTTCGCCTTCAATCTCCATATTGAAGGACATCGTCATCTTGAACCCGGTCAGTCGGCCCTGCGCGTCGTTCTCCAGAGAAGTCTGGTAGTCCATACTCTTGAGCGTATCCAGAAGCTCCGCCGCGGACAACTCTTCGGAATCGAGATCTCCGAACATCTCGGTCAGCTGTTCGGTCGACATCTCGGCCAGCGCCTCGGTCATATTCAAGATGTACTCCGATACGCGTCCCGACGTGGTGCTGCGGGTGGTTTTGAAGGTGAACGGCAGGAAGGAGCCTACAGACACAAGGTCAGGCAGATCGTACAGCAGCTCCGCCGAATCGTTAATCTCATATTTCTCTTTGGAGCCGTCCGGCCAGGAGGTATAGAGCCAGTTGTCTTTTACATACAGACCCTGAGCGCTTCTCGATCCTAAGGAGGACATTTTGTCTTCCCGGAGCAAATCCCACGAACCGTTGGCCTTTTGCCTGGCCTTGGTGGTGGATTCTTCTGTTGAAGTGATCGAGACGATGCCCGACTTGATGGTCATGCTCGTCTTTTCGCTCACCTGGAAGGCGGACGGATTGGCATTGACCGACAGCATCGCCGTCCGCACGGCGGCAAAGGCGGTCAGCTCGTCCCGGTACTTGGTCGCTTTGCTCTCAACCACCGCGCCGTCTGTCACCAGCTTGTCGAGGAGCATGGTCTGTGTCCCTTTGACCTTGGCCGAAAGCGCGCTCCAGGTGATGTCGACCATATCGCCGCGCAGGAAGACTTCGCTGTCATCCAGAAAATATGCCTCTTCCGCTTCCAGTACATCCAGATCCACGGCATCCATGACCGCCCAGTCGTACTTGAAGTCCCACGTGTCGCTGTACCCCAGCGCGCGCAGGATGAAGGTCACATACATTTTGGCTTCGCAGGCCCGGTTGGCGCTGTACTTTGTGGCGCCGGTGCCTTTGGTCAATCCCTCATGATATAAGTATCCGACGGCGTCGGCCGCCCAATCGGGCACGTCGGTAAACGGCGTTTTGTAGGCGGCGCTTGTCGCCGCGTCCGTTTTGCCCAGCGCGCGCACCAGCATGACGGCGGCTTCGGCGCGGGTCGGTGCGCGGTCGAGCTGGTATCCGGTTGGGGTGCCCTGGAACAGTCCCAGGTCTTTCAGCATGTCGGCGCGGGTGGTGGGCGTGGCCGCCAGGGCCGTTACAGGCAGGACGCTGAGCAGCAGCAGCAGGGCCAGCAGCAGGGCGAGTCTCTTTTTGAGCATGGTTCTTTTTCTCCTTCCTACATTGGGGCTATATCGCGGGGGTGTGGGGAACGACTGTGTTGTGGCGCGGGGGAGGGGGGGCTGTGGGGTTGTATATCTGCTTACGCTTATTCGCTCTCGTCTTCGTCCCCGTCGTTCCATCCCATGGCGGCCACATAGGCATCGTATAAGTCCATCGGGCCGTCGGACACTGTGGAATAACCGGTCAGGTCAGGGAAGGGGATGTCGCCCGTGTCGTAGCTGATGGTGGTTTCGGTGGTCGCCGTAGACTCCACTTTCTGTCCCTCTATCTCTTCGAAAAAGTATTCCTCACTTTTGAATCGTGTCAGCCGTCCCCGTACATCTGTCTCCACAGTTATGTTAATCTTTCGGGTCTTGAATTTCTCAAAAGACGACCACACATTGCCGTCAGGGTCAAATGCGGCCATCATCTCGTTCAGTTCTTCTTCCGTTATTTCAAATATGTCTTCAAAACTCAGCGTGTACTCCGAAACACGTCCCGTTTCTGTGCTTTTTGTGGATTGGAATGTGCGCGGCAGAAGTGCCATCATATATGGTGACACCATCGTTTGCAGGTAAATAGGGAATAGATTGTTAGCCGTGGGTTCAACCTCATATTTCTCCTTGGGGTTATCCTGCCACGCGGCGTAAAGCCAGCCATCCTTGACATATACCCCGGTGGAAGTTGGGTTGCCTTCCAATGAAATCCCGTTCTCTTCATAGAGCTGATCCCATGAGCCGTCCGGCCTTCGCTGAGCCATAACAGTTTCCTCGCTGGTCAACGTCCAGACTTCAGCTCCCGTCTTAACATAGCTACTTGTTTTCCGTCTCAGCTGATAAGCAGGTTCATCGTCGTAGAGCAGCACCCCCGCCGTCCGCACTGCAGCAAAAGCAAGCAGTTCTTCCCGGTACTTGGCCGCTTTGCTCTCAACCACCGCGCCGTCTGTCACCAGCTTATCGAGGAGCATGGTCTGTGTGTACGCGACCTTGGCTGAAAGCGCGCACCAAGTGATGTCAACCATATCCCCGCGCGTGAAGGGATCATTGAATATCGTCAGAATTATGGCCACGTAACTCTCCAGCACATCCAGGGCAACGGCATCCGAAGCCGCCGATTCGTAGTTGAAATCGACGGCATCTTTGTACCCCAGCGCGCGCAGGATGAAGGTCACGTACATTTTGGCTTCGCAGGCCCGGTTGGCGCTGTATTTCGTGGCGCCGGTGCCCTTGGTCAATCCCTCATGATATAAGTATCCGACGGCATCGGCCGCCCAATCGGGCACATCGGTAAACGGCGTTTTGTAGGCGGCAGCTTTGGCCGCGTCTACCTTGCCCAGCGAACGTACCAGCATAACGGCGGCTTCGGCGCGGGTCGGCGCGCGTTCGAGATGGTATCCGGTCGGTGTACCCAGGAACAGGCCGAGGTCTTTCAGCATATCGGCGCGGGTGGTGGGTGTGGCCGCGAAGGCCGTCGTGGGCAGGATGCTGATCAGCATCAGCAGCGCCAGCAGCAGGGCGAGTCGTTTTTTCCACATGAGGTGTCGCTCCTTTCCATGTGTCGAATCCGTGATGTTCCCGCTCGATTCCGGCGGAAAAACCACGATCACCCGCGAGTTATGGGCATAAACAGTTTACCATCTGGACGGGAAAAATACAAGATGATGGAATTGACGGTATTCGACGGGCGTCGCCTTTTGATAACGCGCTGTTATGCATTCATAATGACGCTGTTTCCTTCCCCGCCGGGGGAACGGAGGACGTGACTTTCTTCACGCCAAGAAAGTCACCAAAGAGGCGTTTTGGGGACGCGGGGTTTTCTTTCCGCTCAAACGGTTCTGCGCAAACGGGTTCATCCGGGCTTCTCCGGTTGTTGCACGGCCTCCGAACCGGTGAGGTCAAAGGTTGTTAGGATAGCGGGTGCAGGATGTGCGTTCCCTGTCCCTATTCAGTGAAGGCCTGTGCGGTTTTGTTTCCGCAGGACGCGCTGTTGTTTTGGCGCAAACCAACCCCTTGCGGGGCAACGGGTCAACATATACCTCTACAGAGCACTTGATAAAAGGCTGGAAACCCCTGCCCCGCTTTAGTAAAATCATTTCAGTAACCATTAAGAATTTCCGGGCGTTCTTCCGTACTATGGTTGTAAGCGCTTGCAACCCACGATGCCGGAGGTGAGTTTTTGACGGATGATATGACCCTGCTGGAGAGCGTGCGCAGCAGGGATGAAAAGGCGATACATAAGCTGATGAAAACATACAACCGCCTGTTGTGGTCGATTGCGGCCGGGATTCTGCGCGGCGTCGGAAACGAGCAGGATGTTGAAGAATGCGTCAGTGATGTATGGCTTGCCCTTTGGCAGAAGCCGGAGGGCTATGATCCCCAGCGGGGTTCTCTGAAAACCTACCTGACGATCCTGACGCGTTCCCGCGCCCTTGACCGGTTCCGATCCCTAAAGGAGACCGACGAACTTGACGGCAACGAACCGGACCAAACGCCCGGTATGGAGGACACCCTGATCTCCGAGGAGCTGTTTACCCGGCTGCGAGAAGAGATCGACGCACTGGGAGAGCCGGACAGGGAGATTCTCATCCGCCGGTACTTTTTCCTTCAAAAGCCCTCCGCCATGGCACAAAACATGGCGCTTCCCGTCCGTGAGATCAACAACCGGCTGTATCAGGCCAAGAAGAAACTACGGGAGGAACTAGGTAACCACTGATTGACTAGGAGGAACTCTCATGAACAAGTATTATCCCAAAGCCGATGCGGTTCGCGCGGAGAATTTGCATGGTTATGGTTCTCTGCCCTCCCGGCAAAACTTCAAACGCATTTGGCAGAATTTCAACAGAAACATTTCACAGACCGCCCAACCGAAAAGTGGCCGACGGCTCACCCCGCGCAGACTGGGTCTGGCCGCCGCCTGCCTGTGTCTTCTGCTCACGGTTTCCATCACCGCGCTGGCGATGACCGGCTTCTTTAATCTGCGCGAGCACTATGGCTCCATTTTCAACAACGACGCGCTGGCCGACTATATTCTGACCGGCGACGCGCTCTCCGGCCCCGTCACAGACAACGGCATTGAGATTCAGCCGCTGGGTGTGTTCATCGAGGAAATTTACGCCGAGAACACCGTCGCCTACGTGCGGCTGAAGATCACTGATCTGGAAGGCGGGCGGCTATCCTTCCCGCTTTCCGTTAAGCGGGACCGCGATCCCACGCCTGACACCATGTATGGACCCTCCGTCGAAAGCTTTGACGGCGATTCGGCCGTCGTCGTTGTCATGGCCACCACCGACGAGGTGGACGCGAACGGCAAGATCTTCGTTAATTATGACGCCGTTTACGCCGGGAGCGTCCCCATTGAGGAACAATCGTTGGGGATCACCGTCGGCGATTTGTTTGATCTGGAGGAACCGCTGAACCTTCCCGGACTGGAATTCCTGGAGCTCCTGGGGGCCGAGATCACGGAGTACGGCTGTATAGAAATCACGCGGCGAACGGCGATCGGCGACCTCGGCCTCAAGGCCCCGGACGGAACCGTGGTTTGGTCAGGCAGCAGTTCCTATTACGTCACGCAAACCGATCAGTTTGCGCTTGAAGAACTCGGCTCCGCCTTCGATCCCGCCGATTATACCCTGGTCATCAAGGGAGACCGCCCGGAGCGCGTGATCAGCGGAAACTGGACCATCGCCTTCGACAATCATCGGACGGTGGCGCCGCGCACCCTGACCGCGCAGACCGCCGACGGGCAAACCCTCACCATCGACTTCCGGCCGACCCGCGCCTACGTCACACTGTCGCCCGGATGCCCGCCGGACAGCGCCGAATACAAGCAATTCAGGGACAACATCCTGCCGCCGAACAAGGAAAAACCGCCCCTGATCATCACATTCAAGGACGGAGCCACCTTGCCGCTGGTCAGTGAATTCGTGGCGCAGCCGGATGCCAGACGCAAAGACTGGACCCTCGAGACGACCTTCATCACACCCTTAATTGTGCCGGATGATATTGAGTATGTTACATTTATGGGGGAAGAGTTCCCGTTTCTTTTCGATTCATCTGAAACCGCACTGATTCACTAAGGTCTGATGATTCGACGAAAGTTTGTGACTGTGACAAGGCGCGAAACTACAGGCTCCGCCGAGGCGGGGCCTGTTTGGCTGTTGATGACAATGGCGGTCCATCAATTCGAAGTTGCTCGGGAAGGCCTTTTTGCGCCGTTGCCGGCCGATTTCGCTGTCACGCCCCCCGCCTAGGGGGCGACGAGGCCCCGGAGGCGGTTGTGTAGCAATATTTTGGATTTCAATCCACGCCCCCCGCGTGGGGGGCGACCCCAGCATGGCGGCAAGCAGCAACGCGGCGAGGCCATTTCAATCCACGCCCCCCGCGTGGGGGGCGACCGGCCAAGATCACGGCCGACACACCGGACGAATATATTTCAATCCACGCCCCCCGCGTGGGGGGCGACGTAAATTATCATTGCCGGCGGCGCCGCAGCTGAAATTTCAATCCACGCCCCCCGCGTGGGGG
>JAVBPF010000099.1:0-7258 GCA_031549735.1 Oscillospiraceae bacterium | reverse complement strand
TCATAGTGAGACGGTACATACACGCCCTCAATGCGCGCCGCTTGCTTGAGCAGCTTCTGCTTGGACAGGCCGGATTTTTTGCCCTCACGGAACAGCGCCATCAGCTCGACGGTCACATCTTCGCCGTCGCCGATGCAAAACAGGTCGATAAAGTCCGACATGGGTTCGGGGTTATAGGCACAGGGGCCGCCCGCGATGACGATCGGGAAGGTGTCATGTCGCTGCTCGCGTCTCAGCGGCAGACCGGCCAGATCCAACATGGTCAGCACGTTGGTGTAGGACAATTCATATTGCAGCGTGAAGGCCAACACGTCGAAGTCGCACAGTGGGTCGCCGCTCTCCAGCCCGTACAGCGGCTCACGGTGTTCTCGAAGCAAAGTCTCAAAGTCGATCCAAGGCGCGAACGCGCGCTCACACCAGACATAGGGCAGCTCGTTCATCAACCCGTACAGAATGCGCAGGCCCAGATAGGACATACCGATCTCGTAGGCGTCGGGGAAGCAGAAGGCCACGCGCAGATCCACGGAATGCTTGTCCTTGACAACGGCGTTCCACTCTCCACCCGCATACCGAGCCGGTTTATTGACCTGCGGCAGCAGGCGTTCGATTTTTTCGTTCATGTGTTCCTCCGGAAAAATTGGTCAGCATGGAGACAAGCCCATAGCCAAATAGCGCGAGTAGCGAAAAGTCAAAGCCCGAACGCCAGAACATCCACACGGCGGCCAAAGCAATGACGAGCATGGTGGACAGCGTCGTGACGCGCAGAACGCGGTCGGCGGCTTGCTCTCCGCGCAGGCCGGTAACAAACGAGGCAAGCGCACGGCCACCGTCCAACGAGCGTGCGGGCAGTAAATTGAACGCGCCCTGCACAAAAAAGGTGCCCATCAGGGCATATTGCGTGGATTCAGTCCAATCAAGCCACGGCGCGAGGGCGGGGCACAGGAAGCACCCGGCCAGGCTGAACAGCGGGCCGGCCAGTGTCGCCACGCATTCACGGCCATAGCTGAGCGCCGGGAACGCCGCCGTCTGGATGAATAACCCGAAGATGGAGCAGTGCAGACTCTCCACGCGTCCGCCTGCCAGCCAAAGCACCAGCAAATGGCCCGACTCATGGACAAGAGCGGCTATGCAGAGGCAGAAGAAAAGCCCGTCCCCGTCAAAGAAGAGCATGAGCCCTAGCAGGATGAAAAAACCGCCGTGCAGCGTAACCGGTCCGAATCTCATACGGCCGTGCGGAAGCTCAGATAACGGGTGGGATCAACTGATTTCCCATTATAGAGAATTTCAAAGTGGAGATGCGGTCCGGTAGCTTTGCCCGTTTCACCCACGCGGGCGACGAGCTGGCCCAGATTGACGCTCTGTCCATCGTCGGCCACAATCCTAGAGCAGTGCGCGTACAATGTGGAAAATCCGCCGCTGTGCTCGATGATGATATACTTGCCGTAGCTTTCGCTCTCTCCGGTGGCCGTTACCGTGCCGTCTGCGAAGGCGTTGATCGGATCGCCGGTATCGCCCGCAATGTCCGCGCCGTAGTGAAACTTATAGACGTTGTCGACGGGATGGTCGCGAAACCCATAGCCGGAGGTCTCAACGCCGCTCAGAGGGGTGGCATAGGCAAAGGGAAGCGTATAAACGGTGTAGTCGGCCCGGGCGGGCAGCGTCGTCCCGAAGGGGATGGGCGCGGTGTCGTCGTCCCGATCGGCTTCGCTGAGCGAAAACTCCCAGCCGGACAGCGTCAGTCCGAATGAATCGTAACCGGTGGGGACAGGCGTCGCCGTGTCGACAATCACGTCGACCTCACCCTCTTCGGCCGGTAAAGAGATCGTCCTGTCGGAAACAGCGTCGGCGAAGAAATCGGAATCCTCGCCAAAAATGCCGCCTGTCGAATCCACATCGGTGTCCGAAAGCTGGGGAGACGAGTCATCGGGCAACGCGGCAACATCCTGTTTCGGAGCACCAATCAGGAATCCGTCAGACAGGGACTCAAACACCTCGCTGATATTGCCCTCGTTGGAGAGAACGCGCCCGAGGGTTTCCGCTGTCGCCTTATAGTCTACGCCCCGGCCGATCCGCACGTCAATGATCTCTTTGACCGCCTGTGCGCTCTCGGGCGATACCATCTTGACGATCAAAGCCGTGACGAACAAAAGCAGACAAACCATCAGCTGAATCATGATCTTGTTGCTTTTCTTTGGCCCTGAACCGGAGGAAGACGTGCGGGCACGCGGGACGGCGCGCGCATAACCCGTTGTGCGCTGCACCGCCACCGGATTGTTGCGGGACAGGGGGTTTCTTGAATTTGAGAACTTCTCAGCATGGGAATCCGGCGTCCGGGAGCCGCTCTTGGCCAGCGTTTCGCGCCGGTACGGCGTTTCTGCCACATCGGCGTGCGTGTAGGTGGCGCGGCGGTTGGCCGCGCTGGGCTGGTGAACCAGGTCGCCCGGCGATTGCTCGGGGGACGTGCGGGTAAAGCGCGGCAGCGTCGGCCATTTGATGCTTTCATCGGATCGATTTTCACGGGTATGCCGCTCATCGCGCGGCCCGCTGTTGGTGCGGTTGCTGCTATTGTGATTCTCCGGCAAATCCATACGCCTCCCGGCGAACGTTGCCCTTCCGCGCGTTGACGCGGTCGGCTCCGCTCTGTTCTCTTTAAAAGTATATGAGAACATGGAGAGAACATGCCCGGGATGAATCCATCTCAGAGCCTGTCGGCTTGGATCTCCTCATGAATGGCCAACGCGGCGGCGCGACCCGCGCCCATGGCCAGAATGACCGTGGCCGCGCCGGTCACCGTGTCGCCGCCGGCATAGACGCCCTTTTTGGAGGTCTTCCCAGTCGCCTCATCGGCGATGAGGCAACCCCAGCGGTTGGCGTCGAGACCGGGCGTGGTGGTTCGGATGAGCGGGTTGGGGGAGTTGCCGATGGCCATGATGACACAGTCGGCCTCCAACGCGAAGCGGCTGTCCGGAATGACGACCGGACGACGGCGCCCCGAGTCATCCGGTTCGCCCAGTTCCATGCGGTCGCACAGCATACCGGAAACGCATCCCCGGTCGTCGCCGGTCAGCTCGACCGGATTGGTGAGCAGCTCGAAACGGATGCCCTCTTCTTTGGCGTGGTGGATTTCCTCTAACCGCGCCGGCATTTCCTCAAAACTGCGCCGATAGACGATGGTGACCTGCTCGGCGCCCAAGCGCATGGCGCAGCGCGCGGCGTCCATGGCCACATTGCCGCCGCCCACGACGATGGCCCTGTTCGGCCGGTGGATCGGTGTGCCGGAGTCGGGCAGGTCGGCGCGCATCAGGTTGATACGGGTTAAAAACTCATTGGCCGAATATACATTATTCAAGTTTTCACCCGGAATGTTCAGAAAATGTGGCAATCCCGCACCCGAACCGATGAATACGGCGCGATAACCGTTCTCAAACATCTCGTCAATGGTCAAGGAGCGACCCACTACGCAATTCTTGACCATTTTGACGCCAAGCGCGGTCAGCTGATCGATTTCCCGTTTGACGATGGCCTTGGGCAACCGGAACTCGGGAATGCCGTAAACCAACACCCCGCCCGGCTTGTGCAGCGCCTCAAAAATGGTCACTTCATAGCCGAATCGAGTCAGTTCGCCCGCCGCGGTCAGTCCGGCCGGGCCGGAGCCGACTACAGCCACCTTGATGCCGTTGCCCTCGGTTTTCTCGACCGGTAGCGGATGGTTGAGCGCCCAGTCGGCGGCATAGCGCTCCAGACGCCCGATGCCCACCGGTTCGCCTTTGCGTCCGCGAACACAGAGCTGTTCGCACTGCGTCTCCTGCGGGCACACACGGCCGCAAATGGCGGGCAGCGTGTTGGTCTCCTTGATGACCGCCGCCGCCGCGGCGATGTCGCCGCTTTGAATGTGTCCGATAAAGCGGGGGATGTCCACGCCGACCGGACAACCGGCCACGCAGGGCTTGTTCTTGCACTGAATGCAGCGCTCGGACTCAAACTGCGCCTGTTCGGAGGTGTAGCCCAGCGCCACCTCCTCAAAGTTGCGGTTCCGTATGTCAGGCGGCTGTTCGGGCATGGCGGTCTTGACCGCGGCCTTATTCACGCACACCCACCCCCTCCAGTTTGCAGATGTGATCGCTCTTGGCGGCCTGCTCGAACGAAGCGTAAGCCGACAGGCGGCGCATGGCCTCGTCAAAGTCAACCTCGAAGCCGTTGAAGTCGGGGCCATCGACACAGGCGAACTTGACCTGACCGCCCACCGTCACGCGGCAGCAGCCGCACATGCCGGTGCCGTCGACCATGATGGGGTTCATGCTCACCACGGTCGGGATGCCGAGCGGCTTGGTGGTCAGGCAGACATACTTCATCATGATGAGCGGGCCGATGGTGATGACCAGATCGTAGCTTCGCCCCGCGTCCAGATGCGCCTTGAGCATGTCGGTTACAAGCCCCTTCTGTCCGTAGGAACCGTCGTCGGTGCAGACGACGAGATCCCTTGAGGCAGCGCGCATCTCCTTTTCGAGAAACACCAGAGACTCATTGCGAAACCCGGCGATGATGTCGACGTGCACACCCATGTTGAACAGGGCTTTGGCCTGGGGATAGGCGATGGCGCAGCCCAGTCCGCCACCAATGACACAAACCGACTGGTATCCCTCGAGATGCGAGGGAATGCCCAGAGGGCCGACCACGTCGCAGACCGTTTCGCCCTTCTTTTTCTCGGCCAAAAGCGTTGTGGTCTGTCCCAGAACCTGATAAATGATGGATACCGTGCCCTTTTGGGCGTCGTTCCCGGCGATGGTGAGCGGAATCCGTTCCCCCGACTCGCATACGCGAATCATCACAAACTGTCCGGGCTTGGCGTGTCGCGCGACCAGCGGCGCTTCCAGCGTCATGCCGCGCACCGCGGGATGATAGATCGCCGTTTCAAGAATCGGATACATGAAATCCTCCTTCACGGGCCACGATGGCGTCATAGACATAGTACCGCCAATCCATTGAAAATGATTATATCAAGGCACGGATCAATGTACAACAGTTTTCCGTAATGGCAGGTTCGCACCTTTGGCTCTTTGGTATGAACCAGAGGGTTTCGATAACGGCATAGAAGAACACGTTTGGCGGAACGGTTGGCTCCGATCTCCCAAAGTCGCTTCCGGCCAACCAGAATTGACAAAAAGGCCACGTGCCGAAACTGGACACGTGGCCTTTCGCACTTATAATTGCGTTAAATAGGATCAGCAAAAGCTCATCTTTCCTACTACTTCAAAGCGTCATGCATTCGCAGTATGGTGACCCTCCTCAATGTGTTTTTCCTGTGTTTTTGTCGCTCGCAGGATGGATGACAGATGAGCATTGATAAGGAAAAGGTATGGCGACGGGATGAAGGCGACGTTGTACCGAGTGATTGCTTGTGAGTCAATCTTAGCAACCATCTCTTCTGCGGCAAGGATGATCTTCCATTTGTGGCGACGCTTTCCTCTACATGGATCGCCTCTTCCCATTTGCGAAGGAGCGTGATATAATACCCCAAAATACCCAACGGAAAGGAGCGCTCCGACTTTGGACGAGAACACGAAAGCCGCCGCCGCGCCGGGCGAAAAGGGTTCCATTCATATCTCCGAGGAGGTTGTGGCCTCGGTGGCCGCGCTGGCCGCTTCCGAGACCGAAGGTGTCTCTCATCTGGCCACCGGCGCCGGCATGGATTTTTCGGAGTGGCTGGGCAAGAAGAACATCACCAAGGGCGTCAAGATTGTCATCGAAGAGGACCGCGCCATGGTGGACGTATCCCTCTTTGTGCGTTACGGCTATTCCATCCCCAGTGTGGCCAAACGCGTACAGATGGAAATCAAAACGGCCATTGAGTCGATGACCGGCCTTGTGGCGCAGTCCATTAACGTGCATGTCTGCGGCGTTTCCTTTGCGAATGAAAAAAAGGCCGTTAAGAACGAGAAAAAATAAGCCGCGCAAGGGGAACGATTCTATGAAACGTACCGTCACACGGGAGATGGCCGTGCACTTCGTCTACGCCTATCCCTTCGGCGGCCTGTCGCTTGACGAACTCTTGGAGCAGTGCGGGCAGGCCGACTATTACGAGCGCGCCGCCGAAGAGGATAAGCTTTTTGCCTCACCGCCCGACGAGACCGAAACGGCCTATTTGCGCCGTGTGCTCGAGGGCGTTGTTTCGCATATGCCCGAATTGGATGACGCCATCGAAAAGCTGTCGGTCGGCTGGCGACTGGAGCGGATTTCGCGGATGGCCGCAGCCATTCTGCGGGTGGCGCTGTTCGAGCTTGTCTACCTGCCCGAGATCCCCGAAAAGGTCTCCATCAATGAGGCAGTGGAAATCGCCAAGAAGTATGAACCGGTCGAGGTCGTCTCTTACATCAACGGTCTGTTGGGTTCCTTCGTTCGGAGGGAGACCCCGAACGTGGAAGCTCCGACTGAGCCCAACCCCGAACCGGATAACGATTTGATCCGGGAAGATGGCCCGGAACCAACAGGGGAGGAAGACAAGGCGCAGGAGGCGGAGCCGTCCGAAATCGACCCGCCGCCGCAGGCCGAACCGTCGGGTGAGAGTCAATGAATGAGCGTCGGGTATTCACCGTTTCTGAGATCAACAACAAGATAAAGGCGGATATGGACAACGATCCTGTCCTTTCACAGGTGCTGGTGCAGGGCGAGGTGTCCAATTACCGTATCTACCCCTCGGGGCATCACTATTTCACCTTGAAAGATGCCAAGGGCGCGCTGCGTTGCGTGATGTTCGCCAGCGACGCGTCCCGGCGTAAGTTCACCGCCGAGGACGGTATGGCGGTGATCGCCTCGGGGCGGATCAGTGTGTTTCCGCGCGACGGCGCCTACCAATTATATACCAACTCGTTGATGCCGCTGGGCGCGGGTGCGCTGTCGGTCGCCTTTGAACAGCTCAAAAAGAAGCTGTTGACCGAGGGATTGTTCGACGAAGACCATAAAAAGCCGCTGCCGCGGTTTCCACGCAGTGTGGCGTTGGTGA
The DNA here is from genome assembly GCA_031549735.1 of Oscillospiraceae bacterium. Taxonomy (GTDB): domain Bacteria; phylum Bacillota; class Clostridia; order Oscillospirales; family UBA929; genus JAVBPF01. The sequence continues at coordinate 258 of JAVBPF010000099.1, read as the reverse complement.
CCTCGCCGGCCGGAGCGGCCGTACGCGATATGATCCGCATCTTGGGTAAGCGCTGGCCGCTGGCGCGCGTATTGGTGGTACCGGTGCGCGTACAAGGGGTCGAGGCGGTGGGCGAGATCTCCGCCGCCATTTCGTATTTGAATGTACACAAGCTCTGTGACGTGATGATCGTCGGCCGGGGCGGCGGCTCGATGGAGGATCTCTGGGCCTTCAACGAGGAGCCGGTCGCGCGCGCCATTTTCGCGTCGGCCGTTCCGG
>JAVBPF010000105.1:0-5955 GCA_031549735.1 Oscillospiraceae bacterium | reverse complement strand
GAGCTTCTGGACGAGTTGCGCGGACGGCACCGTATTGTCCTGTATCTGCCCGACCCCTCCGGTCTGTCGGACATTCAGGCCAAGCTGTCACCCTCATTGGATCAAATGACCGCCAAAGAAATTCCGGAGGAATCCTGGGCTGAAAGCTGGAAGCAATTCTACCGCCCGCGCCCTATCGGAAGACGCCTGCTCATCCAACCGGCCTGGCTTCCGTTGGACAATCCCGAAAACCGGGCGGTGTTCTATAACAATCCCGGTATGAGCTTCGGCACCGGCGAGCATGAGACCACGCGGCTGTGCCTTGAGGCGCTGGACAGGCATGTTTCGACCGAAACGACGCTGCTCGATATCGGCTGCGGCAGCGGCATTCTGTTCATCTGCGCGCTGCTGCTGGGCGCGAAACGGGCCGATGCGGTCGAGCTGGATCCGTTCGCCGCTGAAATCGCCGACCAAAATGCGTGCCAGAATCAACTGACCGGCCGTTATCGCGTCTTTACGGGCAATCTGCTGGAGGAACGGCTGCTGCCGCCCGACGCCGTCTATGACATCATCGTCTCCAACATTGTGGCGGATGTCGTCATGGCGTTGATTCCGGCGGTTACCGGCCATTTGGCGCCCCGCGGCCTTTGGATGGTCTCGGGGGTCATTGACACCCGCCGGGACGATGTCATTGGCGCGGCTGAGCTTGCGGGGTTTGTCCTGCGTGAGGAAACCACCGAGCGCGGCTGGCACTGTTTTATCTTTGCGCGGGCGTAACGCCATGAGTCTAATCAACCAAGAGAGCGGATGGGATTTTTCAATTCCCATCCGCTCTCTTTCAGGTTGTAGACAAAAGGGAACCCCACGCAGAAGAGGCGGGGGGATCGTGGGAACGGGGGGCGGCCCCCCCCACTTTCGCGTTTAATCACCCACCGCAGTGACAGATTTGGCGTACTCGGCCGCCAAATCGCCCAGGGTGTAGACTTCGTCTACACCCTGAAGAAATCTCTAGACGATACGCCACAACGCGGGCAGGCCGGGCGGCTCCCACCCCGCCTGCGCCATGTGCCCTTGCAGACATTGAAAGAGCTGTCCGCCGTACAGCCGTTCATCTCCCGGTTCGACGATCTCACCGGGTGTCCAGGGCAGCGGCAGGCTGGAGGCACCCGGCTGCACGACCGAGAACAGGTTGATGGCGCGGTCGGGCGCCCAATCGTCCTGCGCGGTATGCGGCTGCAAAACACGGTACAGCTTGCCGCGATGCCGCACAACATCGCCCAGGCGCAGCGCGTTGCCGCTGCCCCATTCCGGATAGAGCGGCTCCAGCGACAGAATGTCCGCGTCATCCAGCTTGGATTCGGCCACCAGTGACCGGGACAGCACCGCCACCGCCGCGGCCGCCTGTGTCCCTGAGCGCAGTCGCTCGGAGAGCAGGCGAATTTTTTCACTCATTTGTTCCCGATTCATTCGATGCCCTCCAATATCATCTGAGCGATACTCTCCAACTCGGTCACCCGCTCGCCCAGTGTGGGGGTTTTGGCGTGACTGGGGCAGTTTTCACGACAGAGCCGCTCCTCGGCGGTCTCCTCGCGCGTAATCAAGCGACCGCCTTCCGCACCGTATACGTACACCTGTTTTTCCATCTCATATTCCTCCGTTCATGGCAAACACGCGTACCAGCGTGCCCGCCGGGATCAATTCTTCGCCGATGGCACTGATGGTCATGTAGCCGTATGGGCGCATACGGACGAAAAACTGTCTGCTGTAGATGATCCCCGCGTCGGAGTAATAATCGCTTGTCTGCGAGGCGTAAACCACTTGTCCCAGCACGGCACTCTGCAAGAACGTCATATCGGCCACAATCATTTGCCGCCCGTTGCGCTCCAAATAACCCGGCTCTCTGTAAAACAGCTCGATGTGATCCAGAAACGACGCCAGTATGTTTGGGTCGGAAGCGCTGCATGCATACTCGTAGGCGTAGTTGTCGTCGAAGTTGAGTTTGAGGAAGTGAAGTTCCTCGAATTCGATTTGCAGACGCAGCATGCACAGTTTGTGCCGGTCGGGCAGATCGATCTGAATCTGACTGGCGCTCCACTCGGTTTCAAATCGGTACACTTCCCTTAGCCCGCCCCAACCGTCAACCCCCGGTTCGCCCTGTGGCCCTTGCGGCCCCGCCGGACCCTGCGCACCCGGTGCGCCGGGGTCGCCTTTGTCACCCTTCTCGCCCGGTACGCCGGGGTCGCCTTTTGCGCCCTGCGCGCCCGGTGATCCCGCGCCCCCAGGCACCGCGACCGTATCGACCAAGCCCCCGTCCACGTTGTAGAACAACAGCGCCTCCCCGGCACTATCGACCGAGGCAAACACCCGATCACGGAGCGCGAACCCGGTTGCCTCATCGGTTTCCTCCGACTCCTCCTCCGAGGGCAACGGCGCGTGAAACCACACCGTCAGCGTGTTGGAGCGAACCACCCGTTCGGGCCGCTCAGAATCCAGAAAAGCCAGCCGCACCTCCACATGCGGCCGACCGGTCATTTCGGACGGCAACAACAGGAATCCATCCGGCGCGTCAAAACTCACAATCCCGCCGGCCACACCTGCCTCCAGCCTGACCAGGGTTCCTTCCAGCGCTTCCGGTCTGTGAATCTCAACCACGTTGACCAGATGGTCGCCCATCGTCCCCCAATAGGTTTGATCGCTGACAAGCGTCTGGTCGTCGCGCATGGTCAACGCGATTTGCATAGATCTCACCACTCCTCTTCCCTGTACTCATCCTTGAGTTTTTTGATTGAATCCATTGACAAACGGGGCTCCCTTCTCCCATTTGTTGCTCGTTTGGTGATTTCACAGTCTAAAAAAAATTCGGCCATTTCCGAAAGTGAAATTTTGAGCGCCACGGCCAGTTCATGCACTTCCTGAACCGTGGGAACCTGTTGCCCGGAAATGATTCTCTGCAGTTTTTGCCTTCCCCAGTTCATCTGCCGCGCCAACCCGGAAACCGAAGAATAGCGGCCGCAGATAAGGCCTCGTAACCGTTGTGCCTTTGTCATTTTGCTTCCTCCCTTGTTGCTCATCTGGTGATACCGGAAGCATATCATAGGACGAAAATGTTGTCAAGCAAATGGTGACAATTTGCGACGTTCGACGCAAAAAGTGTTGTTTTTGGTGACAGGGTGTGCTATATTGGTTGTAAGAACAGAGGGGACGGAAAAAATGGCGGCTTCCTGTGCGAACCCGCCTGTGTATCCGTCCCCCGGAAACGGAGTGACCTGTCCATGAATGACATCTCTGCGCAGTTTGGACATCGATTCAAAGCGGTGCGCAAACAACGGAAAATGACTCTGGACGACATGGCACGCCTGCTGGGCACCTCCAAGCAGGTTCTCAGCCGGTACGAAAACGGGCAGCGCACCCCAAAAATCACCACGGCGCAAGAATTCGCGGAGCGTCTCGGTGTGCCGCTCGGCTACTTCCTTGGGGAAACGGATCTGCCCTACGTGGTCAAGGACGGCGACGATTGCGTCATGTCCATCATCGGCCGCGGTGGCGACCAGCAAATCTACCATCTGACCCCCGACGAAGCCGACAAGCTGCTCCGTCTTTTAGAGGTCATTAAGCCCGATTTGCAGGCACGCCCCTCGTGAGTGGCGAGATGACCAGGCCGTGCGTGGAGCGCCCCACGGCTCCCCGTTCGGCTATGGATTTTTATGGCCTTTACCGGGGCGTACGCAACGCGACCTGGCAGCTGCTGCGCCGGTTCCGTGTGGCGGTGCTGCCCGTATCCAGCCGGGATATTGCGGGGCATATGAACGTACCCGTCCTGTCCTATGCCGAGGCGGCGCCCCTGATCCGGCAGCTGCGCCTCGAGGCATACAGCCGGCAAAACGCCGGTTTCGCGCTTCACCTCAAAGCACGTTGGTTCATTTTCGCCGACGAGGAAAAGGCCGACCCGGCCCTTCTCAACTTTACCCTTGCCCATGAGCTGGGGCACGTTTTTTTGGGGCACCGACTGAGTGATAATCTCCTCTTTTCGCCTGAGCCACGTCCCAAAACCGAGCAAGTCATGCGCAGTGTTCGGTTCGAGCGTGAAGCCGACATGTTTGCGGCGCGCACGCTGTCTCCCGCCTGTGTGCTCTGGGCGCTCAATCTCCGCACACCCGACGCCATTGCCGGGGTGTGCGGCTTGCCGCCAAACGTGGCCGCTATGCGCGCGCAGCGCATGGAGGAGTTTTTCCGGCGCGACCTCTTTCTCAAAAGCCGGGAAGAGCTGGATCTGTTTTTGCAGTTCCTGCCCTTTGTGGCGGCCTCGTCGCCCGGCGGCGTCCTGCCCGACCATTGCCTCCGTCGGCTTGAGGAACGCGTGGAGGCGCACATGGTTGAGGAGCAGGCAGTTCAGACTGCCATGGCTTCCATATTTCACGCTTGACAAGCTCCGTTGTTGTTGCTACAATAATGGAGCTTGCTTTTGCGCTGGTGTAGCTCAATTGGCAGAGCAGCTGATTTGTAATCAGCAGGTTGTCTGTTCAAGTCAGATCACCAGCTCCATCGGTTCCTTTCAATTTCATATATGGGGGAGTTCCCGAGTGGCCAAAGGGGGCAGACTGTAAATCTGTTGTCTACGACTTCGATGGTTCGAATCCGTCCTCCCCCACCAAAACCGCGCTGACCGCAACGGTTGGCGCGCTTTTTCTTTTTTCTCATGCGCCTATCTTCGTTCTTGACGAATGCCCCTTGTCATGCTATACTGTTTAAGCTTGCGGCATATTTCGTCTATGCGCCTGTAGCTCAGTCGGATAGAGCAACTGCCTTCTAAGCAGTAGGTCGAGCGTTCGAGTCGCCCCAGGCGTGCCAGCAAGGCCGTGAGTCGGGCAAACGGTGAGGATGGCGCCCCCCGTTTCCGGCGTTCGCCCCGCAGTGGTCGGCGCCACGGTGCTGCGTTTTCCTCGCCCTTTGCGCGGTCATCCTCATTCGGGTTTTTTCTTTTATATGGTGGATATAGCTCAGGTGGTTAGAGCACCAGATTGTGGCTCTGGGGGCCGTCGGTTCGAGTCCGATTATCCACCCCATTTGTTTTCCCTTCGGCTACGGCCGATTCTTTTGGTGCCCCAGCGGTTTCACTGTTCCCCTATGGGCGGACGAGGCTGTTCTCTGTCAAATCTCGCGGCGGTGCGCGGGCGGTCGCATAAGTCACTCCCTATCCATAGAAACAGTTGGGCTGCGGCCCGCCTTGGTTTCTCCGGCTTGTGCGTTCCTTATTCTCCATGCCGACCTGCTCGGCTCTTCTATGGCAAGCCTCGCGACGGTGCGCGGGCGGTCACACTGTTCACTCCGCATTCGCGGAAACAGCCCCTGCGGGGGCTAGGTTTCCCCGTCTGCTGCATTCACTGTGTTTCCTGCGCCCCTGCTCGGCTCTTCTATTTTGGGATGTAGCCAAGTTGGTTAAGGCACCAGACTTTGACTCTGGCATTTCGCAGGTTCGAGTCCTGCCATCCCAGCCATTTCCTCTCGCCGCCAACCGGGGGCGAAGCGGAACCGGGTTGTTGTTTTTGGTTTCTTCCAAGACAACGCCTTTTTGACCCACTAGCTCAGTCGGCAGAGCACCTGCCTTTTAAGCAGGGAGTCCGGGGTTCGAATCCCCGGTGGGTCACCACGACGAGTCCTTACAGCCAAGGCTGCAAGGACTCGTCTTTTCGTTGGAACCACGGGCGTTTCCTCCTTGCGTAAAGTCGTCCCAGCCTCAAAATTCGCCGAGATCGCCCCGCCGCTACATACGTTGACGAAACTCCAACGATATGCGATAATAACAAAATGAACTGGGTAAATGCTGAACAAATACGCCACAACATCACACCGGCCTTTTGGAGCCCCGGGGGCGTTGCAAAAACATGTCAAGCCTCGAGCGCCAAGCTGCCGCATCGATATATTCAGCGATTACCGAATTGCCGTTAACACGGGGTCGGGCAGGGATGTTTCATGCCC